>NZ_LFZV01000001.1:3588955-3683286 GCF_001183965.1 Bacillus sp. FJAT-27916 | reverse complement strand
TTGAAACGAAACTTATAATCAAAACCATCGCCAGATGGAACGCGGAATGCTTGGAAACTGGCACGTTCCGTGTGGAGCAGGGGAAAAGCCGGAGATAACTTCAAACGCTTACCTATTGCTACGTATAGTTAAACAAAGAGGATTTAAAGGAAAGGGTGTTATAAAAGGTGGACTTGTTATTCTGGATAGCTATTGGTTTCATAATAATCGGATTTGTTGTTCTCTCTTCTATGAAAAAAGGTATGGAAAGTAAGGTCGCTTTTATAAAAGCAAATATGGAAGACGAGGAAAGTTCAAAGGCTAAAGAAAAATCTGTAATTTGGTGGATAGTGAGTATCACAGCTTGGGGAATAGTGAGTATGAATCTTGTGGTTTGGTGTTTTAAGAATTACGTTGGATAACTATTAGTTTCAAATGTATTTAAACTGACGGAGCCGTTGTTTCAGGAATGATTAATGCTCTTTTATATTGAACTTCTTATGGAAGTAAAGGGCAGGTTAGCGGAAGAAGGATTTTAGCCTTCATATGAGGACTGAAGTAGACTTATCATCTTTAGATGATGGTCTTTTTTATTTGTTATTAGGATAACTTCATTCCGTTTATCAATATTTGTTTATTGATAAACGATAAATAATGGTATATTATGGATGTAAATAAAAATAACGAGGTGCTTTGTGAGAAATAGTACACTAACGTTTTTAAAGGTAGTATTATTAATTATTTCAATGGTGACACTTGGCTTATGTACTTTTGCATTACCTTCTCTTGCTGGAAATACGGCTGAGATGTATCCAGAGTATGCATTTTTGAAATATCCGATATTAATTGGTTTGTACTTTACAGTAATCCCGTTTTTCTTTGCCATATATGAGTCATATAAGCTTTTAAATATTATTAAAGATAAGAATGCCTTTTCGGAATCAGCTTTAATTTCGTTAAGACATATTATGATTTGTGCTATTACGATAACAACTTTGTATGCAATTGGTTTTTTAATAATGGCAGTCTCAAACGCGTTACATCCTGGAATAGCGATTCTTGGATTAGTAATAATTTTTGCAAGTCTTGTCATTGCAGTCTTTTCGGCAGTTCTTCGAGAGTTGTTAAGAAGTGCAATCGAATTAAAAATAGAAAATGAATTAACGGTCTAAGGTGATCAAATGGCTATTATCATAAATATTGATGTTATGTTGGCTAAAAGAAAAATGAGTGTAACAGAACTTTCTGAAAAGGTTGGCATCACAATGGCTAATCTTTCTATATTAAAAAATGGAAAAGCAAAAGCTATCAGGTTTTCAACTTTAGAAGCAATTTGCAAGGCTTTAGATTGTCAGCCTGGTGATATTATAGAATACAGTAAAGAAGATACAGAGTTATAAAATGAGTGAATTAATTTACTAAAATTAACGATGGTTAACCTGAAATCAAGGCTGTCATTTAGACAGCTTTTTTCTTTGTGGATTGTTTGATTATATGTACAACATTTCTGTTTCGCAAGTAAGCTATATTGTATATCATTGTGAGTAATTATACTTAAACTAACAGGGGCGTTTGTTGAAGAGCAAGTATACGCACTTTCTTTCTGAAGGTACCTATTTTCATATCTCGAATAAATATTAGGCAAAAGCAGCAATCCTTACGATAACAGTTAAAGAAGTTGATAAACCCACCAACATCCCGTATGTTGCCACATACAGTCCACACATGTGGAAAGTGTAGCAAAATTGATTTTGAAATAAGGCAGCAGCCCTCATTCTGGGCGCTGCCTTATTTATGTTTCTTTACTTTTACATCCTCAACTTCAGTCAATGAACATTCTGAATTCAATTAACTCATCTTTCGTAATCAAATATATCCGTAAAGAGGTTTACAGAGTGGGCGGCTCTGATTGTATGGGGTTCTCTAAATGTCTCCATGCAATAAAAATAGTAAAGTAAAATGATCGTTCAATTTGATTAAGGGAGTTTACACTGATGTCAGTGGAATGATTATTAGATATTTGTAACCGTCAAGTAGAATTAAACAGTTTTCAAAAAATAGGACTCAACAGTTTTCGACAATTAAGATTCAACACTTTGAACATCAAATAACGCTTTTCTGTATTTCATCCTGATGCTGCTCTGCTCTTCATTAAAAGTTATGATCTCGCTGCGGTGAAGAAGCCGATCCAAGATGGCTGTCGTCAGAGTTGGGTCGCCCAAGAACTTTCCCCATTCTGCCGGTCCCTTATTGGATGTGAGGATGAAGGCTGCCTTGTCATACATGTCATAAATGAACTGAAAGAATAGATGGGCTTCCTGTGGTTCATAGGTCATGTACATGACATCATCAATGATGATCAGGTCAGATTGGGTGATGCGCTTATATTTGGTCCTTGATTTACTCGTGTAGTCTCTCGTTTTTAATACATAAATCAATCGATCCATGGAGATGAATGACACCTGGTATCCTTGCTCAATCGCATGGATACCAAGAGCCGTTGATAAATGGGTTTTCCCAACACCAGTCGGGCCCATCATGATGAGGGTGAAGCAATCATCCACCCAAGACAGCTGCTTTAAGATGTTCAGTTGTTTCTCCCCAATGGCCGTTTGTTCATTCAAGCGAAAGGTCTCAAAGGTCAATTCCTCAGGGAACTCCGCCCATTTCATTAACCTTAGACTATTCTTGCTCTCCCGGCATCGCAGTTCATAACTGAATACCTCATGGATGAACTCATGATATGTCCATCCCTTAGATTCGGCTTCACGAAGAAGGGAGGGAAGTTGTTTAGCCGTCTCAGCCAGTCTCAGGGTACGACACTTTTCCTGCAGGATCTCATATGGCTGACTCATCTTGTCTTGCCTCCTTGTAGAACACTCACATAGATATTTTCTCGCCGTTCAGGAGCGATTAGCTCCTTGTATTTCTCATTGATCAAATGGATAGGGCCTCGGTTCTTTCCTTCTTGGATCTCCAAGGAAATGACGATGTCTCGAAGGTCATTCGCACTCGTCAGCTGAAGACGTCTCATTTCATGAATGGCCTTTTCAATGGATGATGGATGCTTTAAAATGACGGATTGGACCACTTTCAATTGATCAATCAAATGACGAGGGTATCGCTCTGTCAAGACTTCAATCAGCCATCTTGCGACCTCTTTATCCTCCAACAGGGCTTCAATTTGCTGAATCAAATGGTCCCGTTTGGTGTGACTACGCTCCCTGTGGGTCGGATCCGAAATGACCATGCCCCGCCCTGAAGCGATTTTATGCTTGGCCAACAGGTGCCCATTTTCCTGCAGGCGAATCAATAGATGCTCCCCATCCTCTTCGATATACGCGACATTCGAAGAACCTTGTCGGTATGTACCCAAAGGGACACTGTATCGGTTCCCATTGAAACGGATTACGTTGTCTTTATGAATGGTTCTTGTTATACTGGTTACGAAGATATCTTTCAATAAGTATGTACCGGAGACTTTTTGTAGGTGTTGCTTTTCCAGGGCGTGCACCTCAAAAGGTCTCTTTTTTGTGTTGTGATGGACCTTATAGTTCCCGGTACGAGTTAACCATCTCATGCAAGCACCTTGCCAATCGACCAGATTATCGAAGATACGGTTCTTCGCAAAATTATACTTGACGTATTTGACCACCTGTTCGATTTTCCCTTTTGATTCAGGATCAGACTTTCTACATAGATAGACCCTGAACTTTCTCGCTTGTCGGTACTTAGTGAACTCCTCTGTCATCTGAAGATCTCCCGCATTTTCACTGACGGCCAATAAACGATCCTGATCATAGACGATTTCAGTAGACATTCCTCCGAAATGCTGGAAGGCATTCTCATGCATCCGAATGAGATCGGTTGCCCGAAAGGGCCTGTCTAACCACTCCACATATTTGTATCTCGAGTGGGCCAACACAAATCCCACAAAATAGAGACGCTTGTATTTCCCATTCGTGGTAGGCAACCTGACTTCTCCAAAATCAACTTGTATTTGCTGACCCATTGGGATTTCAGGTACTGTGCTGTACTCTCTATTGGCTGTTCCCTTTTGGATGTGGTAGCTTTCGCGTAATTCATTCACATAATTTCGAACTGTTCCCTCTGAAACATCCGTTACTTCTAACTTATCCTCGAGCCAATCAAATACTTGAGCCCCTGTCAGATCGGGATGTTCCTTAAGCCATTCCACAATCTCTTGGTGATACGGGTCTAACTTTTTGCTTCTGTTTTGTAATGAACTGATAAACCGATAAAAGTCCTCTGGGGTCATCTTTCCATATTCAATCACTCTATTTCTAGAAATCTTTAATTTTCTGGCTATCGCGCTATTGGAGAATCCCTCATTGCGTAGCCGGTGAATCTCTTGATAAATCATCCACTTTTCCACTCCCAGTCCCTCACTTTCGATAAACTAATTTAAGTATATAGAAAGCAAGGTTTGTAAGGTAAACTGTTTAATCTTATTTGTCGTTTTCTGTTTGGCCTTATTTGTGGAAAACTGTTGAGTCTAGTTTATCGTTTACAATATTTCGTCTTTTTATTAAGTTTATACATATATAGCTATTTTTCTAGTTGATTTTCAGCTTATTAACGAATATTAATTTATATTAACAAAGAAACATACGGATTTCTTATTGACGGGTGAAATTTCTGATGTTACTATTGGTGAGTAAAAATGAAATTATTTTAATATAACATTATTGGCGTAAAGATTACAAAGATAACACTTTCATAGGAGTAACATAGGAGGATCATTTCGATGAAACAGAGTATGAAAAAAATAGTAATGGTGTTATGCATGGCTTTATTGACAGCTGCCATGGCAGCGTGCGGAAATAGTGAAAATGGAGGACAGTCCGGTACAAATGAAGACGGATTGAAAATTGCGATTGTAACAAGCCTTACTGGTGTTGATGATGGTAACTTCAATGAAAATAACTATAATGGCATTTTGAACTTTATCAACAATCATCCAACAGCGACTGTAAAGGCTATTAAAGAAGAAACTGGCGATCCTGCTGCAGGTGTACAAGCAGTCGCTGATATCGTGGCAGACTATGATGTTATTGTAACACCAGGGTTCCAATTTGCAGGGGTCTCTAGTGTTGCTTTAGAAAATCCTGATAAAACATTTATTTTAATTGATTCTGAGCCTACACCTGTAGGGGATCAAAAGACATTCGATAATATCTATTCCATGAGTTTCGCTGAACAAGAAGGTGGATTTTTCGCAGGAATGGCTGCTGCACTTGAAACGAAATCCAATAAAGTAGCGGTTGTCAATGGGATTGCGTATCCATCCAATGTAAATTATCAATTTGGCTTTGAATCAGGCGTAGAGTTTGTTAATAACACTTTTGATAAAAATGTTGAGGTTGTTGAATTATCCGGTTATGCAGGGACTGATGTCACAGGCACTGATGTCGGCGGTAACTATGCAGGATCTTTTGGTGATGAAGCAACTGGAAAAGTGATCGGAAATGCATTGATCAAAAAAGGTGTAGACCAAATCTTTGTTGCAGCTGGCGGCACAGGCAATGGTGTATTCACGGCCGTTAAGGAAGCAAAAGGAGACGTAAAAGTAATTGGCTGTGATGTTGACCAATATGATGACGGTGTAAATGGTTCTGAAAACATCGTATTAACATCTGCTGCTAAATTTATGGGCATGAACGTTGAAAAGCAATTGAATGCCATTGTTGACGGAAGCTTTAAAAGTGGAAATGTAGTTCTTCATGCAGATACAGATTCTACTGGATTTATTAAAGATGAAGGCCGTCACCAATTATCAGAGGATACACTTAATAAAATGAATGAAGCGTACGAGTTAGTGAAAGATGGCACAATCGTACCTGCGTCTAACTTTAATGGCCATACGCCAGAAAACTTCCCAGGGTTGTAACATTCAATAGAAACACATTATGGAATGAACCATTAGAAGTTTATCACTTCCTGAATTTTAGCGGGTCAGGAAGATGATAAACTTCTAATTTTTTCCCTTTTAATTATTGTGATAAAGGAGAAGAAAGATGTCTGATTATATTGTAGAGATGAAACATATAACCAAACGCTTTCCTGGAATAGTAGCGAATGATGATGTGTCCATTAGTATAAAAAAAGGAGAAATTTTCGCCTTACTTGGAGAGAATGGTGCGGGTAAATCAACATTGATGAGTATGCTGGGCGGTATGTATGAACCGGATGAAGGGGAAATTTACATCCGGGGTGACAAAGTGGATATCAGTTCGCCTAACCATGCGGCGAAGCTTAATATAGGGATGGTCCATCAGCATTTTAAGTTAGTCTCTGATTATACGATTACAGAGAATATTATTCTAGGAGTTGAGCCGATAAGAAAATTTGCAGGTCTCTTTCCTTACGTTGATATTCGAAATGCTAATCGTAAAATTGAGGAGCTGTCCAAAAGCTTTGGGTTAGAAGTGGATCCTACGAAAAAAATAGCCGATTTGAACGTTTCCATGCAGCAGCGAGTGGAAATTCTAAAGGTGCTTTATCGTGAAGCAGATATCCTTATTTTTGATGAACCGACTGCCGTCTTAACGCCACAAGAAATTGAATTCTTGCTGGGTATTATCAAAGGTCTGCGAGACGGCGGAAAAACCATCATCTTGATTACGCATAAGCTGGAAGAAATCAAGAAAGTGGCAGACCGATGTGCTGTATTGAATAAAGGGAAATTAGTGGATGTATTAGATGTAAAGACGACTTCTGTTAATCATATGGCTCAATTAATGGTTGGCAGAGAGGTAAGCTTTGAAGCTGAGAAGGCGCCTGCTGAGTTTAAAGAGGAAGTATTGAAGGTAGAGCATCTAACGGTAAAAAATGAAGATGGGTTCGAAGTGGTTAAAGATGTTTCGTTTACGATTCGCGGCGGTGAAATATTCGCTATTGCTGGAGTTGCAGATAATGGACAGGTTGAAATAGCGGATGCGATTGCTGGGTTAACAAAGGTCAGCGGCGGAAACATTTTCCTTGGCGGCAAGGATATTACGAATGAAACGATCAGAAACAGAACAGAAGCTGGAATCTCTTATATACCTGAGGACAGGCATAGCTTTGGACTGTTTTTAGATTTTGATTTAGCTACTAATTTAGCCTTAAAGCAGTATTATAAGGAGCCCTACTCTCGTAAGGGAATCCTCAATAAAGAAGAATTTGAGCAATCTGGCAGCAGGCTGATCGATAAATATGATATTAGAAGCGGACAAGGCGTTAAAACGCAAGTTCGTTCGATGAGCGGCGGTAATCAGCAAAAAGCCATCATCGCCAGAGAAATTGAATTGCAATCGCCCCTCAGGATTTTTGTTCAGCCAACAAGGGGTGTAGATATTGGTGCAATCGAAAATATCCATAAGATGATCATTAAGGAACGTGACCGTGGAAAAGCGATTCTCCTTATTTCGTTGGAGCTGGATGAAATCATGAATGTAGCGGATACGATAGGAGTTATCTATAATGGCCAGCTTCAAAAGATTGCTAGCAGGGAGTCATTAACGACCAATGAAGTCGGTGAATATATGATGGGGGCAAAGCATGAGTAAAGATAATAAGAATAAAAACTTGCGTAATCGTCTTATTCGGCTAATGAGTAAGGAGAAATGGCAATCAATCTCCATTCCATTAGTCGCCATAATTATGAGTTTTATTGCTGCGGCTATTGTTATCCTTTTAATCGGCAAAAATCCTTTGCAGGCGTTCTGTAACCTATTCCAAGGGGCAGGAATCATGCCGAAGCCATCTTATGCTGGCTATAAAAGCATGCTGACTGATTTCATGAGTTTGTTGAATGCGATGACGCCGCTTTTATTTGCGAGCTTGGCAGTTGCAGTAGCATTTAGAGCGGGTCTATTTAACATTGGGGTTGCCGGCCAAATGCTCGTCTCTGGTTTTTTTGCGACGATTATTGTTGGCTACAGTGGTTTGGATGCGATGATTGCAAAGCCGCTTGTATTACTGATTGGTATCGTCGTCGGTGGACTAATGGGTGGATTAGTAGGCTGGTTAAAATATAAATTCAACATCAATGAAGTCGTATCGACGATTATGTTGAATTATATTGCTCAATATGTCATTAGCTTTTTTATCCAAATGTATTATATTGATCCGGTCTCAAGGCAATCTCAATATATTTCTGAAGCTGCAAGATTAACATTAGTGAATGTCGAAGTAGGGGACCTGAAAATGGATATCCCATTAGGCTTTGGTTTGGCTATCATTACCGCTATTTTAATCAAGTATGTCATGGACAAAACAGTGGTTGGTTTTGATATGAAAGCGGTAGGTTCCAACCGTAATGCTGCCAAATATTCGGGAATCAATGTGGGAAGAAATACAGTCTTAGCCATGGTTATTTCAGGTAGTTTGGCTGGACTTGCAGGTGTTACGTATTATTTAGGTTATTACGCTTCCATACAGCCAAAAGTATTATCAGACATCGGCTTTGATTCCATTGCTGTAGCTCTATTAGGAAATTCTCATCCAATTGGTGTTATTTTTTCTTCATCCCTAATATCAATCATTGATCAGGGTAGCACGTATATGAGTTCACAGGCAGGAATTAGACAAGAAATTTCTTCTGTGATCGTCGGACTGATTCTATTGTTTAGTGCATGTGGTGTATACCTGAAATATAAAATCAGCTGTATGAGTGAAAAAGTAGAGGAACGAAAGGAGCGTAAATCATAATGGATACAGTAATTATTGATGGCTTATCCTTTGCTTTGCCTCTTTTTATGATGGCGATAGGCGGTATATACAGTGAAAAGAGCGGTATTACCAATTTAGCACTTGAAGGCTTTCAAGGGTTTGGGGCATTCATCGGAGCGCTATCAGCTATTTTGATCGCAAATGCGTTTGGTACAGATATTCAAGATTTATTTTATGTGGCATTACTATTTGCCATGGTCGGCGGGATGGTTTTTGCTATTATTCATGCTGTCCTTTGTATTAAGTTTAAGGCCAATCAAGTAATCAGCGGTGTCGTCATTAATATTTTGGCGTTGGCGCTGACTACGTTCTTGACGACACAAATCAATTCGCTTGTCTTTGGAACGGCTTCGGATAAGTTCCAGTTAGGTGTCATGGAGCGGTTTACCATTAGTGGTTTAGCCGATATACCAGTAATAGGTGCGATTTTTACGAATGTGTATCCGTTTGAAGTGATGATCATCGTGATTGCCATTTTTGCTTGGTATCTTTTATACAAAACAAAATTCGGCATACGCTTACGAGCGTGCGGGGAAAATCCTCATTCGGTGGATGCTGCAGGTGTAGATGTAACGAAAATCAGGTTTACAGCCGTTTTGATATCCGGTCTATTATCAGGTCTTGGCGGCATGTGTTTTGCCTACTCCATTTCAGCTAACTTTTCCTCTAGCATTTATATGGGGTATGGATTCTTAGCTATTGCCGCATTGATTTTCGGAAACTGGAAGATTGTCCCGACGCTAGCTGCTTGCCTTTTATTTGGATTTGCGAAATCCGGTGGTGCTTTTATTGCTCAGTCCATGGCATTGCCAAGCAGCTACACTGATCTATTCATGATCCTACCTTATGTAGTAACGTTATTGTTATTAATCTTTTTCTCTAAATCCAACCGTGCTCCGAAAGCATTAGGTGAGATTTATGATAAAGGGAAGAGGTAAATGAAATAAGGCAGCAGTCCCTAGTATGGTATGGGGCTGCTGCCTTATATTTTTTATGTCATATAATAAGCTATCTACCAAGCGCTATCCCAAGGGGATTGCAGCTTGCGCAGTAGGATAATTTGGCCAATATGATATAAATTGTGCATATCGCTGTATCTATCCATTTGGCGCTGGTGATTAGCAAAAGAATTGTTTACTTAATTTTGAGGAAGAAAGGAGTTGCAATCGATGATTGCAGCTCCTCCGCATCCCTTAATTAGGTGACAAGCTTAATGTCTGATCTTCACTGACTGGTTCATTGAGAGTAGTTACATGATAGTCTCCTGTCACCCAATCTTCAAATTGGTTATTATACCATTCGCTTTTGAAATGTCCGGATTGTCCTGGACCAACTATATGATAGGCTTTGCTAAAATCACTTGTGTCAATGACATACCGCCAAGAAGCGCCGTGATTCACTATACCGGTTTCATCATTTCGTCTAGCCGCTTGAACGGTCACGGCACTTCCGCCAACCGGGATGGCATCCCTACTATTGAAAATATGCTGCAGAGGGCTCATTCTTGATAAAGGGTGCGAAAATTGCAGCTTATGCTCATCTCCCCATTGCCATTTGCTCATATCGTCTCCATAACGTTCGGATAATGTGTCGATTGTTTGTTTCAGTGCCTGATGGATGACCTTGGACAAACCGCCGTTATTGTCAATCCAAGGTCCTTCCTCACCTTCATTGGCACGTCGAATGAGCTCGTCAATGACTTGATTTTTGCCTTCAAAGAGGTCCATCATTTCATCTGGAATTTTCTCCCCAAACAAAACATCCGAGATCTCTAGCAGTATGGTCTGGAAGAGCAATGGAGCTGTTTCTGCTTGATCATCTTCAAAATCCCACTTCTTTAGGAGGTTTACGGCCTCTTTTTCTTTTTCACTTAATTTCTGATTTAATAATTGTTCAAGGAAAATTGGAACAAATTCTTCGGCTTGCAGGTTTTTAATATCCATTTGCAAAGCCTTCATATCCTCAACCGTAAATGTTTCTTTCGAGTTCAAAACCTCGAGAATTCGTTGCTGGCGGTAGGGCTGCGCCCATACATTCGAGATATGGTATGGATAGGAATCGTCTACAATCTTATTATTTGCGGTTGCAATAAAACCTTCTTCAGGGTTGATGAGTGTCGGCAATTCATTATGTGGAATATAACCTTCCCACTCATACTCATCATTCCAGCCTGGAACGGGCACTAAGCTTTCGCCCTTTTTTCGAATCGGGATATTCCCTGATGCTTTGTAGGCGATTGTTCCGTCTTTTGCCGCAAATACAAAGTTTGATGAAGGTGCTTTGAAGTGTTCGATTGCTGCATCGAATTCTTCCCAGTTACTTGCCTTATTCATCAAAGGAATGGCTTCTAAATCCTGTGTCGCCTCTAAGGCGGTCCATTTCAAAGAAAGGGCGGTATCGCTTGCGTTATCATGCGCAAATTCTGAAATAACAGGACCATGGCGAGTGACCATTACTTCAAGGTCAATGGCTTTTTGGCCTTTTACTTTTATGGTCTCAGTAATAATCTCTGCGTCTATCCATTCATCATTATATAAATATTGTTCCGGATTATCAGGATTTATTTTTTCTATATACACATCCTGCACATCTGGCCCTACATTTGTAATTCCCCATGCAATATTTTCATTATGTCCGATGATAATGCCTGGAATTCCCGCAAATGTGACACCGCTTATGTTTTGTTCATTTGACTGTAAAGTTGATTGATACCAGATTGATGGCGTCATTAATCCTAGATGCGGGTCATCTGCCAAAAGGGCTGATCCGCTTTCACTTTTCTCTCCACTGATGACCCAGTTATTGCTGCCGTTGAATTCATCGGGAATATGGGCGCTGGCAAAGCTTTGTTCCCAATCAATAGCCCCTTCTTCAATGACAGTCGGTGCTTCCTTTGGATACGCAGGGAATAAATCCATTGCCTCTTCTTCGGTAAATTCGCTTAATAGATAGCTGCGAAAGACTTGGCCTTCCCAATGTCCGCCTAAATCGTAAGCCATGTACTTTACGATTGTTAACGTATCAATGACTGTCCATTCAGAAGGCTCATATCCTAATAAGGTGAACTCAACTGGCAGCTTATTGTCAGAAATGGCTTCTTTCATGAATGTATTCACGCCATCTGCGTAGCTCTGTAGGTACCCCTTCATTTCATCTGAATACCCTTTATAAGAAGCTTCGGCAGCACGCCTTAAGCCAAATGTACGAAAAAATTTATCCTGTTCTACTGAGCTTTCACCGATTACTTCGCTTAATTGCCCTGAGGCCTGCCGTCTGCTTAAATCCATTTGGAAGAGACGGTCCTGTGCCGTTATATAACCTTGTGCCATGTATAAATCATGGTCATTTTTCGCTTTTATATGCGGAACACCTTCTTCATCACGTACAACCGTTACTTTATCTTTTAATCCTTCAAGCTTTATTTCTCCGGAAATTTGCGGCAATGAGCGCTTTGCATACATATTTGCAGCGACAAAAATGACTGAAAGGATAATCACAAGTCCAAGAACAGAAAAACCGATAATCTTTGGCCACCTTCGCTTTTTTCGCGCTGGTTGGCTGGCTATATCCATTTGCATGCAAGTAAGTCCCCCTTAATAAAAATCTATCTTTTTACTATCCAATGTATTAATTCTTAATAGGAGGGAAAATATCCTTCTATCAATTTTTTAGATAAGCAAGTCCTAAGCATCCTGGGCCAGTATGACTGCCAATGGATGGGCCAATCTCCGTGAAGAATACTTGTGAGAAATGCTGGTCCAATTCGAGGTCTGCTTTTAAGGTTAAGGCTCTATCAAGATTATTGGAATGCAAAATACAAATCATTTCCTTTTCTGTTGAGGAGGTCAGAAATCTATCTTTTAATTGCTTGATAGCACCAGAGGTTTTTCTGGCTTTGCAGACAGATTCAATGGTTCCATTGTCTGTAACAGACAGGATTGGCTTAATACCGATGATACCGCCTATTTTGGCGATAGCCGGGTTAAGTCTGCCGCCTCTTGCTAGATAATGCAAATCATTCACATAAAATTCAACGTGGTAGGAATGCTTAGTTTCATTCAGATAATCAACAATCTGGTCGTAGGAATACTTCTCATCTCTCATCATACAAGCCTTGATCACCATCATTCCCATAGCCATAGAAGCGGTTAAGGAATCTATCACGGTAATCCGTTGATCCGGATAGGAATCTAGCAATTCAAGGCATGCCAATCTTATATTATTAAAAGTACAGCTTAATGAACTGGAAAGGGCCACACAAATGACATCATTTCCTTTATCCAGCTCAGCTTTCAGTAAATCCATGGCAGATGAAGGAGAACTGGCGCTTGTTTTAGCAATCTCTCCATTCGCTAATCTTCTATAAAACTCCTCGCTATCCATCATACGTTCTGAGCCATACTCTATGTTATCCTCAAAATGAAAATGAAGAGGGATTAGTTTAATATCATATTTATCGATAACCTCAACAGGGATATCGCAACTTCCATCCGTGATAATTGAAATGTTCTTCATGAAAACCTCCATTAGTTGTTAAACACTGTGTTGTATAAAAGATGTTATCATTGTATAATGAAGCAACCATCACATCAATCAACAATTAACGACAAAATGTAAGTTATTAAACACTATTTCATAACTTGTTTATGAATGGGAGGTAAAAATGGAAGATCGGCGGATAAAATATACTAAAAAAGTAATTAGAGATAAATTTATCGAATTGCTTGAACAAAAACCAATGAATAAGATAACAGTAACCGAGCTATGTTTACAATGTGAAATCAATCGGGCTACATTTTATCGATATTACGATGATGTATATGATTTGATGGAGAAGCTAAAAAGTCAGTATGTTTGTGAACTAAAGGAGGCCATCTCTATTTCAAAAGATGACTATACAATTTCTGGATTTACGAGTGAAATTCTCGAGGTGATTTTGAGGAATAAGGAACTGAGTAGAGTTCTCTTCAGCTTGAAGAACGGGAAAGATTTTTTAAATGATGTCTTGGATATTGCTCATCAGAAATGTGTAGAAAAGTGGAATCGTTATGGGAAAAATGTGCCCCAAGCACAGGTGGGGTATCTATCCACGTTTATTACTGCAGGGACAATAGGGATACTAAATGAATGGATTCAGAATGATTTTAAGGAATCATCTTCTGAGATTGCAAATATGATTGAAGATATCAGTCATTATGGGATTGCAAAAATTATTTATGGAAAGTAATGAAAACAACTATCTTTAGTGACGGTTAGTTGCATAGACTTTTAAACATTGTATGAAATATATGTAGGGAGGATACCCCCAACATCTTATACGTTGCCACATACAATTCACGCACGTTAAGCGTGTAGCATTAATAGAAGAGAAATAGCTTAATTTCAATTGGTTTAGAGAATGTTAAATAAAACGTGAGAATGCTATATCTTCCCTCGAACTAAGGGTTCGGGGTTTTTTTTTATCCCCTAAGTTTTCTAATAGTAAGGGATAACTGCTGACCGATCAGGTTTTTTGGCTACAATAAGATTTTTTGCAGACGGCAACTCTAATCAATAATGAAGGGTAGCTAGGGATGTCAAGAGGGTTATTAAAGATAACCTTAGCTGAATGATTAGTCTATTTATTATTCTGAGATTAAATGGATTTCTCGACCGAGTTCTCTATGATGGAACTCATATCTGCATACCCATAATACTTAACATGCATGACAGCTTTTCCCTTAGAAGCAAATCTTTTAAAACCTTATCCTTATGAACAATCAAGCAATCCAGCTCAGGATGTTCTTCTTCAAAAAAATCTTCTTTCCTCTCTTCATATATACTCGATACGTAGTACTTATTCTCCTTTGAAGGTAATCTGGTATGCTTTCCTTCTGCCATCATCTTGAGCAAGTGTAATAAGACTGTCCTTTTGCATCCTTGATAGTACTCCATAAAGTGTCCTAGGTCCCATATTTACTCTGCCGTTTGAAACCTGTGTAATAGGATGCATGAGTTGATATCCATGGTTTGGACAATTTATGCTAGTAATACCTAATACATTGCTTCAGTCATCGGACTGCCGTTAAATGCCGTCATTTACATTCTTTCATTCGTTTTCAATTTATTATGTAATGCTATATATCGGAAGACAGAATAATGGCGGAAAGAGTTAGGTATGTAAATTTGAAAGAACTAATTGAAAATTTTTATATTGATGGAAACATGTGTAATATATGAAACCAATCCATAGTAGTAATCGTATTAATAGAATAAGATAAAAAACATCAAAGGATGAAATGTACTTGATACATTACAAAATATACAGTCGACAACATAAAGAGTGGGTAGTTCTAGTACATGGAGCTGGCGGGAGTTCAAGTATTTGGTACAAGCAGATTCGTGCTTATCGCAAGCATTTTAATGTGTTGGCGGTGGATTTGAGAGGACACGGTGCTTGTATGATTAAGAATAGCCCGACAAAATATACACTTGATTTAGTTTCTAAAGATATTCTTGATGTGCTAAATTCTCAAGGAATTGAAAAGGCTCATTTTGTTGGAATATCATTAGGGACCATGCTTATTCGCCATTTGGCCGAAACTCATCCTGAGCGTTTCCATTCGATGCTGCTTGCAGGAGCGGTGATTCGAATTACACCGAGATTGCACGTTTTCCTCGGTCTGGCGAATGCATTTAAGAGGATGGTTCCGTTTATATGGTTATATAAAATGTTTGCATGGGTCTTAATGCCACGGAAAACACATCAATCATCGAGGCATCTTTTCATTCAAGAGGCTAAGAAACTCAAGCACAGAGAATTTTTGCGATGGTTAACTTTAACGGCAGGGATTGCAAAGTATTTAGTGAAGATTAATGAAAAGGATACAAGCATTCCGTCTCTATATGTCATGGGAGATGAGGATTATGTCTTTTTAGAGCCAGTCAAGCAGTTAGTGAAAGAACAATCCTCCAGTCAGCTGGTAATCCTCAAAGATAGTGGTCATGTATGTAATGTCGATCAATCTGAGAAATTTAATGAAGTATCGCTGCAATTTTTACGGGCAGTATAACAGTATAAAATGAAGACGAATTCTTGATTATCTGGAATTCGTTTTTTTATGTTTAAAAGATCCTGCATACTGGACTCTACGGAAAGTTTGTTGCGGGAAGATAGCAAGCTCATTATGATGATTATATCTGGAGGTGAATCGATGGATGCCATAAAAATTGGCCAGTTGATTTTGAAACTAAGGAAAGAAAAAGGGATGACGCAAAAGGAGTTGGCAGATCGGATGCACTTATCCGATCGCACCATTTCGAAATGGGAACGCGGTCAAGGCTATCCGGACATATCCTTATTGCCAGAGCTATCGTCTCTCCTTGGTGTAAATATAGAAGATATCCTAGATGGAGATCTTGCTGCGAATGATTTTGTAGGAGGAAATATGAAAAAATCGAATTATCAAGTCTGTCCAACCTGTCATAATATTGTTCTATCAACCGGAAATGCTTCGATATCCTGCTGCGGGAGAAAGCTGGATCCATTAGTACCGAAGAAAGCGACAGAAGAGGAAAAGCTGAAGGTTTCCCAGGTGGAGGATGAATGGTTTATTTCAAGTGATCACCCAATGAAAAAAGACCATTACATTTCCTTTATCGCTTTTGCAACAGGCGACCAGGTGCAGATTATAAAGCAATACCCAGAATGGACTTTGCAAACTCGTCTGCCTAAACGGAAACATGGAACATTACTTTGGTACTGCACTCAGCATGGATTGTTTTATCAATTCATTTAAAGATAGCTGAAAAATCGTTATCAAAGAGATAAATACTAGTCTGCTCCCTTCACCCTCTTGATTCCTTAGGTCTGATGAAAGCATTAAATTTCAAATTCACCTATCGATACCGTTATAATACCGGTAAGGGTATTATAAGGAGCTGAGAGCATGAAGGAAATGAAAGAATTAACATCTCTGAACATGATAGAGGATTTTGTTCAAGAAAATCCGATGAGTTTCTTATATGTGTCAAGGCAGGAGTGCAGTGTCTGTCACGCTGTTTTGCCAAGGGTGAGAGAATTGCTTGATCATTTTCCAGATATTCGTTTAGGGCATATTGATACAAATGCTGTGCCAGAGGTAGCAGCTGCCTATTCCATTTTCACAGTACCAGTGCTTCTGTACTTTATTGAAGGGCAAGAGGTATTGCGGAAAGCGAGATTTATACATTTCGAGGAATTAGCAGAGCAGATAGAAAAAATATATGGTTTGAATCAATAAGAGGCTTGGTTCCTCAAATGAACCCCGGAAAGCAAATGCTTTTCGGGGTTTATGTATTTGCCAGTATATATAAATGCGAAATTTTTGCTATTTTGTCGATATCACACTAATATGTAGGTAAAAATAATAGATTTTTTCTATCTATTTATTGACTATGTTTTATAGTTGTAATACATTTATTATGTAGTAATTGATACTACATGTGTATCTATTTATAGAACTGGTCATACCATTTCACAAATGCCGAATAATTTTAAAGGGGATTAGTCTAATGAATCAAAATCAGCCGAGAATCGCTTGGATTACAGACACAACGTGTACCTTGAGTAAGGAGTATGTTGAGAAACATGAATTAAATATTATTCCGTTGCAAGTGGTTATTGATGGGGTTTCTTATAAAGAAACGATTGATATTACGGATGCGCAATTCTATGAACGAATGGCGACGGAGTCTGTCAGCTTTCAATCATCCCAGCCATCGTTAGGGGAGTTTGTTGAACTATATGAGAAGCTGAAGGAAGAGTATGATTGTGGAATAGCATTCCATTGTTCTAGTAAACTTTCTGGTACGTTTTCCACATCGATGATGGCGGCAGAGCAGGTTGGTTTTAAGCTGTATGCGATTGATACTCGGACTGGATCTTATCCCCATGCGTATTTGCTAATGAAAGGCATTGAGATGTTTAATCAGGGATATGGCCCTGATGAAATCTATCTGAAAATCGAGGAAATGAAAACGAATACACGTCTATTTCTCATTCCAGCTAATCTTAATCAGCTCCACAAAAGCGGACGAGTATCCGGTAGTCAGCGTCTGATAGCGAATCTGCTTAGTATAAAGCCGATTTTATCTGTCGAATATGAGGGTGCAAAGATTAGAGATAAAGTGAGAACGGAAAAGAGGGCTATTAATTATATTTTAGATTTACTGCGAGAAGATATGAAAACCTCTAAGATTAGCAAAATCACAGTGATACATGCTGGTGATGAGGCTAATGCTCGTAAGCTTGAAAACTATATTAAAGAGCAGGAGGAATTCAGTTCCATTCCGACAGACCGAATGATTTTAGTGCCTGTGGCAGGCGTTCATACGGGAGTAGGGACCATCGGAGCCTCCTGGATATGTGAATAAATGAAATTCGTACAAGGCAGCTCTTTAAGGGGCTGTCTTTTTTGTCTGTTGTCAAATATGTTAAAATTTTCTTAAAGTGGAATAAGAGGGAGGCAAGGGAGAAATGGCTATTAAAAAGGTGTCAATCATTGGACTGGGAGCATTAGGGGTTTTATTTGGTCATCATTTATCAAAAAGAATGAGATCAGAGGATTTAAGAATTGTCGCTGATCAGAATCGCATTACGCGGTACGAGAAGGAGAAGGTTTATAGTAATGGGGAGCTTTGTGAATTTCATTACGTGACACCAGAGGAAGAGTGCGGACCAGCAGATCTAGTGATTTTTGCCGTTAAGTTCAATGGGCTGGAAGAAGCAATTCAATCGATGAAAAAGCATGTCGGTGAGGATACAATCATCATCTCATTGCTGAATGGGATTACAAGTGAGTCGATTATTGGCGAAGCATATGGAATGGATAAAGTGCTCTACTGTGTGGCACAAGGGATGGATGCTGTGAAGGTTGGAAATAAGCTGACCTATGACAATATGGGCATGCTCTGCTTTGGCTCGAAGGAACCTGGTGTTATCTCATCTAAAGCGGAGGAACTTGCTGAATTTTTGGAGCAAATGGATGTGGCTTATGAAATAGAGACAGAGATGATGAAAAGACAATGGGGGAAATTCATGCTCAATGTCGGTGTCAACCAAACGGTGGCGGTCTATCAGACGAATTATGGCGGTATCCAACGAGAGGGAGAAGCGAGAGACACGATGATTGCTGCGATGAGAGAGGTCATTGCCTTATCACAGAAGGAAGGCATTGATTTGGCAGAGGAGGACCTTTACTATTGGTTGAACATACTCGGGACATTAGGGCCGAATGGAAAGCCATCAATGGCTCAGGATGCAGAGGCACGTCGGCCTAGCGAGGTAGAATTATTTGCTGGAACTGTCATTGCATTCGGCCGGCAACATCAAATTCCGACACCTGTGAACGAGGAGCTGTATGAGCGAATCAAGGGGATGGAGAAGCAGTATGTATAAACATAAAGAAGGCAGCAAGCCCATATTCATGGGCTGCTGCCTTTTTATTAGCTTTTCTTAAGGGAGTGTCATTTTCTGCTTTCGTGGGTTAGGCTTCATCAGCTCGACCTTAAAAAGCCTCGTAAGCATGACTGCGGCAAAACAGAAAAACCATATACTTTTACTGATTAAAAATGTAATGAAAAGTGTAATAAGCAGATTCTTTCCGTAATCAATGATTGCTAATAAGATGGCTACGTTAATTCCTCTAAAGATGGCGCCAATGAAGGCACCTGCAAAATAGGCGGCTAATAGATATACCCATTGGAGGAGGACCTGCTTCATACTAAATCTTTCCCTGAAATAATAAAAAATGATTAATGGCAGCATCAAAGGAATGGGAAAGACAACCATCACATTATTATCGAAATGCTCATTGCTGTTGACAGGCCAGCCGGGTATGAATAGGAGGCTGCATAATAAGCAATAGATCAAGCTCATCCGATAGAAGAAGGCCCCATATTTATCGAGCCGCGCATATCTGCGCTGTCGTTTTTCCCTAATAGCGGCAGGTTCCCATCTACGTCCAGGACTATATTGTCTCTGAAAGGCCGTAAATGGCAGTACGAGCGGATCTCGATTATTCCAATCGTTTAACTCGGTTGTTGAAAAAATCTCATGTAAAACATAGGCATTATATGAAGAAAGGTCGTAATCCGTTGTTTGGATTGGTGTATCCGGAGAGAATTTATCCAGCATTTCTTCAAGCTGCTTTTTCGTTTCTACGCTTATGGATGAGTAGCCCTTCTTCCCATCTTCTGTCCACTCCCATACAAAACGGACTGTTATGTAATAATAGGGTTTACGCGCAATTTTAAAAGCGGAAGGGCCAATAATGATCCGCTCAATTTGATCATAAGAGAGAAAGTGTTCCTTCGTTTCTTGGCGGTCAAAATTGACGAAGTATTGATAAATTCCGTCCTCCTTCATTTCAATGCCATAATCCTCTCTCGGTATACGCGTAACCATTCGTATGAAGAAGATTCCTAGAATGAATAAGATGATTGCTCCAATCGACAGAGCAATCGCCCCTGCCGTAAACTCACTCACATAGGACAGGTAGGCAAACCAAAAAAGGAGGAAGGAGGCTAGAACAACGGTGCTTGTTGCCAAGTACATAACTATTCTTCCGGCCCAGTTCAGCCAAATTCGTCCTTTTTGAGTATGATGGATTTTTTTTAATGCCAAATGAACACAGCCTCCTATTATACTAATTGGCATAATTTTACCACAAAAATGGGGATATCTGGTCTTTTTGCTCTTGGATACTTAAAGCAGGAGGTCATCTATCTAGGCATGAAAACTAGTTATATTTAGCCAGTGGTCACAATTGGTAAATAATTCTAAATATTCATGATATTAATTCTATGTCATTTTATAATGAAAAAAATGCACTTTATTAGGGGGATGAGGGATTGAAGAAGAAATTGATTGTTCCTGTCATATTATCGTCGGCCATGTTGATGAGTTCGCTTCCAGTTGGCAATGTCTTTGCAGCGCCGGTTGATTCGCAGAAGGTGGTCAAGAATTGGAATGAAAAGGCGAGTGTTCCTCTATTCGTGAAAGAGCGTCATGCAGAGAGATTCTCCTCAAGCAATCCTGCCAATGCCCTTAAGTACTTAGAAAAGAACAAAGCAGAGACGGGAATAAGCAATCCGGATAAGAGCTTGAAAGTGAAGGATGTCCAGAAGGATGAGCTTGGGATGACGCATGTTCGATTCAATCAATCAATTAATGGCGTGAATGTTGAAGGGTCTGAAGTGATTGTCCATTTCAATGAGGAGAATGAAGTCGTTTCCGTTAATGGACGGACAAATCAAACACTCGCTACTACCACTGTAGATACGAAAGCCTCCATCAGCAGTGATGCAGCTATTAAGGCTGCCAAGTCTTCTGTAAATGCCTCTAAAGAGCTTACATATGAACCAACCTCAGAGCTCGTTGTTTATCCATTCGAGGGAAAAAACTATACAGCCTATAAGGTCAATGTGAATTTCATGGGAGAAGAGCCTGGCAACTGGTATGTCTTCGTGGATGCGAAATCTGGAGAAATCATTGATCAATATAATGCGTTAATGCATGCGGATGAAAATAAAACGCAGAAAGGTACCGGGCTTGGTGTACATGGGGAACACAGAGAGCTGCACATCACTCGCGTGAAGGAGCCGAATTCCGGAACAAAGTTTGCACTGGCAGATTATGCGCATGCCAATCTGGAGGGTATCGAGACCTATGATGCCAAGAATGATAATACAGCCAGCAATGATACGCTTTATGTCGGAAACTCCGCCTCCTTTAAAAGCGATTATGACCGCGCAGCTGTTGATGCTCATTATAATTCTGAAAAAGTGTACGAGTATTTCTTGAAGGAGCATGGCCGTAATTCTCTTGATGGGGAAGGAATGGCCATTATCTCCAAAGTCCATTATGGCACGAATTACAATAACGCCTCCTGGAACGGGCGCTGGATGACCTATGGCGATGGGGATGGCGAATTCATGATTTCCCTATCAGCAGGACTTGATGTCGCGGCCCATGAAATGACCCACGGTGTCATCAGCCATTCAGCTAACTTGGTGTACCGCAATCAATCTGGCGCACTGAACGAGTCATTTGCAGATGTATTCGGTGCACTCGTGGATGATAGCGATTGGGAAATGGGCGAGGATATTATGGCGCCAGCTGCTAAAGCAGATGGATTTACGGTCCTTCGCAGCCTCCGTGATCCGAACAGCGTCGTTGTCAGCAATGAGCAAAGACGTGCGTACAGCACGAATGGCGGAGTTTATCCAGACCATATGGATGAATTCTATCATATGCCGACATCCGTTGACGGAGGGGGAGTACACGTCAATTCCTCTATCACCAACCATGCCGCATATCTAATCGCGCAAGATATCGGACGTGAGAAGCTAGGGAAAATCTACTACCGTGCATTGACTGTCTACCTAACGCCAAACTCTAATTTCAGCGATGCACGCCAAGCCGTTGTTCAATCAGCGATTGATTTGTATGGAGCGGGAAGTGCGGAAACAGCTGCTGCTAATGCAGGATTTGATTCGGTGGGAATCTATTAATTAATGTTGAACAGGTGGGATGCAGTTTTAGTCCCGCCTGTTTTTTGATTTGAAGTGAGAATGGAACTGAGCTTCTCGGAAAGGTTCGATTGAATAAGGTTTATTGGCGAAAACACGATGGTTATGGGTAAGGGCGAATGCCTAATGATAGGAATAGAATCCGAAACAGAATTCAAAACAAAGAAGCAGGGAATAGGTATCCCTGCTTCTCAATTCTGTGCTATTAAATTCGCGTATCAACAAATCCGCAATAAGCATCAACTGGACTTACCCCTTTAAACTCAGAGCGTCCCATCAATTTCTCGACAAGTACTTCTAATGACTGTCTTCTGCTGTCATACACATTGATGTATGTTTTGACTTGCGGAACATCTGGTAAATGGTACGGATATTGAACAGAAACAAAGATTGTTGGCACTTCATGGATATAGAACGGAATGTCTGGCGTTCCTTTACTTGCAGGCCATACGATTCTTTGAACCGTACCTGGGTTTACATTTGCGATATTGATGATTAGGTCATAATTATCAGTTAGCTCCGTGATTGGTCTCTTTTGAGCATAGACGTTTGCGATAGCTGCTGCTCTTTCCTCTTCTGGAAGCTTCATGATTTTCTCTTCAGTTGATTCCCAAACAGTTACGATGAAACCTTGTGCTTCAAGCAATTCTTTCATCATATCAACCGCTTTTTCTTTACTTCCGATTAGAGCGCCGAATCCGCCCTGAACACCTTTTACGTCAACTAATAGAACGCGTTTGTATTTCTCAGGTGTAACTGGCCAAATATCTTGTTTGTCTTTTACTAGTGTGATGGCTTGATCAGCAACTTCCTTGAACAAGGCTGTGTTTTCTGGAAGTCCAATTTTCGCCATAGCTTCTTCTTTAGGCAGCATAATGTCTGTTTTTGCTTTTTTATGAAGTCCGAGGCTTGCTTTCAAACCAAGAATACGTTCTAGCGCTTCTTGCAAACGTTCTTCTGTGATGATTCCCTTCTTATAGCCGTCCATCATGTAGGCGAAATCTTCATCTGGATCATTGAAGAATAGGAATAAGTCGCAGCCTGCAGCGATGGATGTTGGAAGCAGTTCACTTCTCTTCATAGCGCCAGTTAAGCCGAGCATATGGCTCGCGTCTGTTACGACAACTCCGTTAAATCCTAATTTGCCGCGAAGCAGGTCTGTAGTGATTTCTTTTGATAATGTTGCAGGCATCAAATCTTCATCTTTTTTGCCAGGGTTGAAATGTTTCTCATAGGCTGGCAAATGAATATGTCCTGCCATGATGGAAGGCAGACCGGCATCAATTAAGCCTTTGTATACTTTACCGTATGTTGCATCCCATTCTTCAGTAGAAAGGCTGTTCACGGAGAAGGATAAATGCTGATCACGCTCATCTACGCCGTCTCCAGGCCAATGTTTTGCTGCTGGAGCAATTCCGCTTTCCTGAATACCCTTCATGTAAGCGAGGCTCATCTCAAGCACTAAATCCGGGTCAGAACCGAATGAACGGCTGGAGATGATTGGGTTACGCCAGTTGTAGTTTATATCTACGATTGGAGCAAAACTCCAGTTACAGCCAATGGCAGATGCTTCAACGCCGGAAACACGTCCCATTTCATATGCCCATTTTGTGTCGTTAGTTGCCCCGATTTTGACTTCTAAACCAACTTCTGTTCCATCCGTACAAGCTCCGTTTCCGCCAGCCTCTGTATTCGCTGCGATTAACAAAGGAATCTTACTTTTCTCTTGCAAGATTTTATTTTGATCATATACTTCTTCCGCTTTTCCAGGGTTATAGCGAACGGCGCCGATATGATATTGATTAACCATGTCTGTTAAATATTCTTCTGTACGGCTAGATCCCATGTTGACAAATAATTGACCGATCTTCTCCTCGATGGTCATAGAGCTGATTGTATCTTGAACCCATTTAATATCATCGTCTGTTAAATTATATGGTTGTGCTTTTAAATTTACTTTACCCATTGATAAAAGCTCCTTTTAAAAAAGTAATGGTTCTTATTGAAACTTTACAAGTAACTAGTTTTTAAAGCGCTTTCGTGAGTTATTAATCATGTAACGAAGAGAAAGAGATTAAAACTATGCGAAACTTGTATACTTGTATACTAATATATTAGTCAATTTTTTAACGAAATGCTAGCCTTTTATGCAACATCGGAGAACATTTTGTCATGTCTGTAGTGGCTTAATAGAGAAATGAAAGAGATGAGAGAAAGGTCAGTTCATTCTAAAAGACGTTTCGAAAGACTATTCATTGAGAGATCACAATGAATGATGTGTGGAGCTTGTAAAGTGTTCAAAAAGATAATAGAAGGGTTACTTTAGTGACAAGTGGGGAATTCAGATAGATAAGGATGATTTTGGTATTGAATATTTTAGAATTACTATTTTGGGAGGGATTGGTATAACGGAAGAGTGCTAAAGATGGTACACCAGTTCAATCTTTCACCTAGAGTATCCATTGGTTAATAGTAATAATTTTCAATATCTATGGTATAAGTATTAGTTCTATCTATGAGGGAGTTGGTAAAAAATGAATGCGACGATGTACTTCTTGATCAATTCTTTGGATGTACAACGGGGTGGTTTGACAAAAGCGTCTTTAACTCAGGCGAATACATTTGCCAGGATGGGCTTTGATACTCATATATTAACATTTAATTTTGATACGAGATATGATACTATTCGAAAACAATTGATTGATCAAGGTTTATTGAGTAGAGAGGTAAAGATACTAAATCTATATGAGGGATTATGTGGGCAAGAAAAACCTCTTAAAAGGGATGAACCTAGTGAAACAGGATATTTAGATCCGCATATTGGACATAATGCTTTCCGTGTTTATGAGAATGGATTGTATGTGAGGTACAAAAAGTACCGCAAAAATGGAAAATTAGATTTCATTGATTATTTTAATGAAGAACGCTATCGAACAAAAAGAGAAATATACGATGAATTTGGCATAATAAGAAAAGTTTCATTCATGGACTACCAGCTAAATAAGCCTCGTCAAATGGTTTTTTACCGAAATAACAACCACGCCTATTTATCTAAATGGGTCAATCCGGAAAATGGAAGAGCTGTTCGTGTCAATGTGTTTAATGAGGATGGCTCCATGTCAGCGATATATAGTAATGATGATGAGTTGAAAACTGCATGGATTGAACAAGTCATTAAGGACAAAGAGAATCCTGTTCTAGTCTCTGATGCTAGAAATACAGACCTGTTAATGATTAAGGTAACAAATAAAAAAGCAGCTAAAATTTGGAGGCTTCACAGCAACCATCTTATGGCGCCTTTTGAGGATGATTCTGAAATTGCCCCGCCTGTTCGGACAGGCTTTGATTATTTGGATATGTTTGATGCTGCTTTAGTTCTAAGCAGGCAGCAAAAAGAGGATATTGAGAAGAGATTCGGCCCAAAGGATAATCTATATGTGATGCCAAATATAGTAAAACCTTCTATTGAAAAAAACTGGTTAGGCCGGCCGAAGATTGGTAGAGATGAACGACTTGCGGTAGCGATTGGCAGGTATGCTGCAATTAAGAATTTTGATCACATCATTCAAGCTTTTGAACTAGTCGTCAAGAAGGTTCCTGATGCTAGATTGGAATTATGGGGTGATGGAGCTGAAAAAGAGAATTTGCAGCAAATGATTGAAAAAGCCAATTTGACTAGTCATATAAAAATAAATGGTTATGCACAGAATCCCCCAGAAAAGTATCAAGGTGCATTATTTAGCATTTTAGCCTCTCGAACAGAAGGGTTTCCTCTATCTATATTAGAGAGTATGGCTAATGCTACACCAGTTGTGAGCTATGATATTAATTACGGTCCAAAAGAACTGATTGATGACGGTATTAATGGATTACTTGTACCAAAAAACAGTATTGAACAGCTGGCTGAGTCCATGATTTTCATGTTTACTAATGTTGAATTAGCATTAAAAATGGGAAAGGAAGCCCTTCGAAAAATTGAAAGAGAATTTAGCGAAAAGGATGAAGAGTGGGTTTCCATTGTATCTAAAGCATTAGAAAATCGAAAAATAAGGTCATAATAAGTGAAAAGTCCTTCGTTTGGAAGGGCTTTTTTTATGTTTTATTACTAAGCAGTATAGGGGATTGAGGTTTCAGGGAGGAACTGCTGACTTTTTTGTCTTCTTATTGAAAAATGATAAAGTAGAATAGATAGAACTTAAAGTTGGGTGGGTTGCTAAATGGAGAAAGTCATGAAAAAGGTGCTGGAATTCAGGGATGAGCGAGGCTGGGGCCAATACCATAATGAGAAGGATTTAGCGATATCGATTTCTTTAGAGGCGAATGAACTGCTAGAGAATTTCCAGTGGAAGGACAGTGAAGAGGCTGCACGTGAATCTAGACAGAATATTAAAGAAGAGATGGCTGATGTGTTTATTTATCTTCTGCAGTTAGCCGATAAATTGGATATCGATTTGGAGGAGGAAGCGCTTCGCAAGCTTAAGAAGAATGCGCTTAAGTATCCGGCTCCGCAAAACCATAATGATGCAGGTTTATAATCAGCTATAGATAGGTGGGATGGGGAATGGGACAAGTGGATATAGAGACGATGGCATTTAATAAGGAATCAATTAATCGCATGAACGGCTTTTATATCGACTATCCTGTCGTTTATTTTTTGAATAATGATACGACTGTATACATAGGAGAGACAGTGGCTGTCAAAAATCGAATGAGGGACCATTTGAAGAATCATGAACGGAAATCTTTAAAGAAAATGTCCATTATCAAGCATGAGAAATTCAACCGTTCTGCAACTTATAATATTGAGACGAAGCTGATTAATTATTTCTTGGCAGATGAGCGCTACAAGCTGCAGAATAAGAGTCAGACTGTTAAGAGCGTGATGCATAATTATTATGAGAAAAAGTTCTTTGACGAAGAGGTATTTGATGATATTTGGACAGAGCTCTTAAAGAGGGAGATGGTCGACCATTCCAGGCAGGCGATTGAGAATAAGGATGTTTTTAAGCTTTCTCCATTTAAAGAGATGACGATTGGCCAGCTGGAGTTACAGCAGGAAATCATCGAAGTCTGCGAAAAACATATTAATGATGAGGTCCGATTTGTTTTCATCATTAAAGGGGAAGCCGGTGTCGGAAAGAGTGTAGTCCTCAGCTCTGTTTTCAATAAAATTCAGGAGCTATCAAAGGATAAGGATAGTCCTTTGTATAAGACGGATAACTATCTATTGGTCAATCATTCGGAAATGTTAAAAACGTATAAAAAGATCGCCGGGAATGTGAAGGCACTCTCTAAGAAACATTTCGAGAAACCAACAAGCTTTATTAACAGGCGCAAGAAGCTGGGGCATCGGGCGGATATTGTCTTAGTGGATGAAGCTCATTTACTGCTAACTAAATCCGACAGCTATAATAATTTCACGGAAGAAAATCATCTCGAGGAAATTATCCGACACAGCAAGATTGCGATTGTCGTTTTTGATGATAAGCAAGTCCTGAAGATGAAAAGCTATTGGGATGAGGAGAAGCTGAAACAAGTTACAAAAGGCTGTCAAAAGGGAGACTATGTCCTAAAGAACCAGTTTCGAATACGCGCCTCCGATGCTCTCGTCAATTGGATAGATCAGTTTGTCGAAAAGAAACTTAGCCCGATGCCAATTGAAGACAAGTATGATTTTCGGATTTTTGACTCGGCCGCTGAGATGTATGAGGTCATCCAACAAATGGACCGCAAGCATGGACTGGCTCGAATTGTTTCAACCTTTGACTATGTTCATAAGAAAGATGGAGAAGCCTATTATGTCGAAGAAGGAAACTTCAAGCTTCCCTGGAATAATGATTATGGAAACCGTACATGGGCCGAGGAAGCTGAGACAATCAGGGAAGTCGGCTCCATTTATACGATTCAAGGCTTTGATTTAAACTATGTTGGAGTCATTCTAGGCCCGTCAATAGGCTATGATAAAGATTCTGATACACTGAAAGTTTACCCGGATCAGTATAAGGATATTGAGGCCTTCAGGGGCAGAAGCGACTATGAAAACAGTGAAGAAATCATGGAGAAGATTATCTTGAATTCGCTGAATGTCCTGATGAAGAGGGGAGTTCATGGGTTGTATATATATGCCCATGATTCGAATCTAAGAAAGAGACTATTGGAACTTGAAGCAGAGAGATTCTCATGGAGGAAGTGATATCGACCTAATGAGATAACCGAATGCCTTTGCCAGGAATTCGGTTTTTTGCATTTCCATTATAACCATGATGGTTTTTTTTAAGAAGTAATGTCATAATGTCTAGCTGGATAGGATGCTTGATTCTGGTAATAATAAATAGATAGATGATTACGATAAAAGATTTAATAAGGGTTGCCCATATAGAATCATAATATTCATTTATCATAGACGAGAGGAGAATTAGTGTGAAATTGACTGCTTTTGAGGAGTATGTGCCAAGGAAAATATTGGATCGAGGAAAACGATATTTTGAGGAGAATCACATATTAGGGATGGTTGAAGTTAGTCCACAGCATTTTGTGGCAGAAATCATGGGTTCTAATCATTATACAATTCAAATCAATTTAAATGGAGAGGGAGAAATTGTCCATTCAGCTTGTGATTGTCCGTATGATTGGGGCGATTATTGCAAGCATCAGGTAGCGGCCTTTTATGCACTTCGAGAAAAAATCGGCACGCTATCTGCTCCGGAAAAGAATAAGAAGGTGAAGAACACAAAGAAAAAAGAGGATATTGAAACTATTCTTTCAAGGCTTTCAAAAGCTGAGCTATTGAGTCTGGCAGTACAGCTAGTAAAGGGAAATCCTGAGATTGCAAAAAGAATAGAGTACATGTATGCAACGACTGAGGATGAGGTTGCTTCAAGTAAGGAGTTGATAAATAGCTATATTCGGCAGTATAAACGGAGCGGCTTCATTGCTTGGAGGGATGTAGACCATGCATTAGAAGGGGCAAATATTGTACTAGAAAAAGCACGGCAAAAGGCTGTAGAGGGTCATGCGGAAGAGGCGGTATTGTTATGTATTGCAATCCTTTCGGTGGTGGTTAGAATGCTACAATACAGTGATGACTCAGGCGGAAGTGTTGGCTCTGTCATAAATGAGAGTATTAAAATTACTCAGGAAGCAGTTCGTCAGAATATAGAATCTATGGATGCTAAGCAGAAAAATCATTTATATACAGTGGTGATGAAGGAAGCCATGCATAAACGCTACGATGGGTGGGGTGAGTGGAGTAATGATCTACTGCGAGTATGCATTCCTTTTTGTGCTGATGCAGGGATTAGAAAAAAGTTCGAGAAGCAGTTGAATACTCGCTTGAATGGACTGGATATGACTAGTTGGAGTGCTAAATATGAGCTTGAACGAATTAAACTCATCCAATTAGAATTATGGGAATATCATGACGGTGAAGAGAAAGCCCTCAAATTCATTTATGAAAACATCGCCTATAGTCCTTTTAGAGAAAAGGCGATTCTTCACCTGTTAGAGAACGAGAAATACACGGAAGTAGTTTCACTATGTAAAGAGGGAATCTCTCTTAACAAAGACTATGCGGGTCTTGTTTTGCAATGGAAGAAATATTTATTGCAGGCTTATAAAGGGCTTGGAGATATTCCTAAGCAGCGAGAATTGATGCTTGATTTCATTTATAGGAATTATTTTCAGTATTATTTGGAACTGAAAGAGTTATATACAAAAGAGGAGTGGCCAACTGTTCAACAGGATATTCTTCATACACTCGAGAAAAAAACATACCCAATATCTATCTATGTAGAGATTCTGAAAGAAGAAAAGCTGAATGATAAGTTGTTAGCCTATTGTCGTCGCTATCCATCTGCCATTCAAGAATTGTATCCATACTTGCTTGAAGATTACGCTGCTGATGTAAATAAAATCTTTAAGACATTCATAGAAGCGGAAGCGGCTGAAGCCAATGAACGTAAGAAGTATAAAAAAGTCTGCAAGATCATTAAAGATTATAAGAAAATAGGCGGTAATAGAAATACAGCCCTCTTTATTGAAGAGTTAAAACAGACTTTTAAGAATAGGCCAGCTTTTCTTGATGAGCTTGGGAAAATAGGGTGAGGAAGGGATTTTGCATTAATAAACTGGACAACGGAGCAGAGAGCATTTGATTGTGATTCGGGAGCTGGTAGCTGAGTGGTGAACTCCGGTGAAATATGGCTCTTTCCAAGCTTCCATTTGGCACGAAGGTATAAGTGCAGAGTGCATAAGGGAAAAGGGGAATCATGTAGCTTAAATTACAGATAGGTTCAAGCACACATGGATCATAAGACGAAAAAACACAATACCATTTGCTTAGGGTATTGTGTTTTTTGTCTAGGAAACTAGCTTCAATCCAACAGCCGACCCGAGAATCATGAAGATAAACAAAACCCTGCGCCAGTTCTTTGATTCGCCGTAAATCAGCATTCCGACGATAGCACCTCCAGAGGCACCAATGCCGGTCCAGATGGCATAGGCAGTTCCCATTGGCAATGTCTCCATGGCAAGTGAAAGGAAAAGGAAGCTTGCACCGAATCCGAGAATCAGCAAAAGAATCGACGTCCATTTGCCGTCATTATTCCATTTATTCATCATTGCCACACCAATCATTTCACATACTCCGGCTAAAATTAACGATATCCATGCCATTAGGAAGCCTCTCCTTTCTTAGGCTCATCATCTGTGACAAGCTTCAATCCGATTACGCCGGCCAATAAGATGAGCACGAGAATCACTTTTTCTAATTTAAGCGGCTCTCCAAAGAAGAGAACCTCAGACAGCATGGTACCTGCTGTACCAAGCCCGACGAAGACAGCATAAACGGTTCCGACCGGAAGCTTACGGCTGGCCATGATGAGCCCCGAAAAGCTGATGATAATGGCTGCGACCGTTCCTCCCCAGTCCAACAGGCTGTCTGCGTGCTTCAGGCCAATCACCCAAAGTACCTCAAAGACAGCGGCAATGAATACTTGAATCCAATCCTTGTTCATCTCAATAACCTCCTAAAAAATCAAAAAAGCCCGAGAGATAGCTGCTAAACAGTATCTCCCAGGCTTTTATCCTTCCGTGGCACAGCAATTGCTGTGAGTTTTCTCTCGGACCAGGCCAACCGATATGATTGCGGAACCCTAGAAAACTTTTTGATTGATTTAATTCCTTTTATTATACAAAATTCCCCCAAGTAATCAAGAAAAGACACTTCGTGGTGGAGTTTAATCTTGATATCAAATATACCTATGTATCTGAATTTTCTGGTAAACTATGATTATTTAAAGTTTCTTGTTCGAAGCGGACGGTGTCTGCCTGCAGAGGAAATCAACATAATCAGAAAAGAGGCGGTTGTTCATGACGCTGCAACAGTTGAAATATGTAATTGAAGTCGCGAGAAGCCGCTCGATCAGTAAAGCTGCACAAAATCTGTTCATCAGTCAGCCGAGTTTATCTAATGCACTGAAGGAATTAGAGAATGAGCTTGGAATCGTGATGTTCATCCGGACAAATAAAGGAATCACGATGACACCTGAGGGAGTGGAGTTCCTCGGTTATGCGAGGCAGGTGGTGGAACAGGCGGATTTGCTGGAGAACCGCTATGCGGGTGCGCAGTCAACCCAGCAGCATTTCTCGGTCTCCTCCCAGCATTATGCGTTTGCGGTCAGTGCATTTGTGCGCCTGTTGAAGAATTATCATCGTGAGGATTATGAGTTCTCGTTACGGGAGACGAAGACGTATGAAATCATCGAGGATGTGAAGAATCTGCATAGCGAGATTGGCATCCTCTATTTGAACGATTTCAACGAGAAGGTGATTTCGAAATTCCTGCGGGAAGGGAATCTCATCTTTCATCAGCTGTTTACGGCGAGACCTCATGTATTCATCAGCTCGGGCAATCCGTTGGCGAAACAGGAATATGTGACCTTAAACGATCTCCTCCCTTATCCATACCTATCGTTTGAGCAAGGGGATTATAATTCCTTTTATTTCTCGGAGGAAATCTTAAGTACAATTTCACGGCCGAAGAATATTCATGTCAGTGACCGTGCCACTTTGTTTAATCTATTGATTGGCCTGAATGGCTATACAATCTCCACAGGTGTCATCAGCCGCGAACTGAATGGATCAGACATTGTGTCTGTACCACTGCGTGTTGATGAAGAAATCAGGGTCGGCTATATTACACATAAAAATGTGAAGAACAGCCCGCTTGCCAATATTTATATCGAGTATTTAAAGGATACAATCGTTGAAGAGCAAGCTTTGCTATAGTTTAAAGCTATAGCTAGAGATACATTTTAAGTGTTATCTGCGAGTGATGCGGTCATGCTACACTTCCTAATAAGACAAAGGAAGAAGGAGATGCATTTCATGACTATCCACATTCAAGAAAGTACAAAAATCACTGCACCATTCCGTTACGATCACGTTGGCAGCTTATTGCGCACGGAGCCTCTTAAACAGGCAAGAGAGGATTATAAAGCTGGTACCATTACATACGAGGAATTGAAGAATGTCGAGAATGCAGAAATCATTCACCTTATCGAAAAGCAAAAGGAAAATGGATTAATTGGGGTAACGGATGGGGAATTCCGCCGAAGCTGGTGGCATTTTGACTTCTTAGGCGGTCTTGATGGCGTTGACTATTATGAAAAGGAGACGGGTCTTAGCTTTCACAAGATGGAGACACGCAAGGAAGGAATTCGTGTTAGTGGCCAGATTGATTTCTCGGACCATCCATTTCTGGAGCATTTCCGATTTGTACAGGAGCATGCGGGTGATGCTGTCGTCAAACAAACTATCCCGAGCCCGAATATGCTTCTCTATCGTGCGGATATAAATGATGATAGATATCAAGACCGGGAGAAGCTTTTGCAAGATACGATTGCCGCTTATCAAAAGGCTATTCAAGCCTTTTATGATGCAGGCTGCCGATACCTGCAGCTGGATGATACAGCATGGTCTGATCTCTTTTCAGAAGAAGGTCACAACAAGCTGCGGGCAAAGGGCTTGGACCCTGCAGAGGAGCTGCTGGTCATGCAGCGGATGATTAACGAGACGATTGCCAATAAACCAGAGGACTTGGCTGTGACGATGCATATTTGCCGCGGGAATTATAAATCGAATTATTTCTCAAGCGGGGGATATGATTATGCCTCTGAGGTAATATTCGGCGGCCTTAATGTTGATGGTTTATTCCTCGAGTTTGATGATGAGCGTTCAGGAAGCTTTGAACCATTGAAATACGTTAATCGCAAGGATTTGAAGATCGTGCTTGGCTTGCTAACATCTAAGAATGGCGAATTGGAGGATAAAGAAGCCATAAAAGCACGGATTGCAGAAGCGGCAAAATATGTTCCGCTTGAGCAGTTGTGCTTAAGCCCCCAATGCGGCTTCTCCTCTACGGAGGAAGGAAATATTCTAACGGAAGAGGAGCAATGGCGCAAGCTTCGTTTTGTAAAAGAAATTGCTGAAGAGGTTTGGCAGTAAACTAGATGCAGCCGCCTGTATCCTGTGCAGGCGGCTGTGCATTTCCATAAACGATAAACGATTTGGAGGGCGCCATGGAGAAAGTGAATCCTATTGAACGTATAAATCATAGTAAACTTAGAGGCTTTCATTATATTTAGGTTCTATACTAAATGTTGGGGTGTCCAAAAAAATGGACATAAAAAATAGAGCACACATGCTGCACTTTTCTTATACTTGAATTGTCCAGAAACAAGTCGAAAAGGAGATGTGTGCTCTTGAATTTTATCATAACATTGCCGGGTTTAGAAGGTGTAAGGGTGACAAAGTCCGAGGTGAAGGATAATGGTGTTTTTGAAATAACCGTTGAGATGCCCATGGCACCGCATACCTGTCCAAGATGTGGCGAGGAAACGCAGAAAGTCCATGATTATCGGATTCAGTCCGTTCGGCATCTTAAAATGGCGGAACGACCAACGGTTTTGCAATACCGCAAACGGCGGTATGTTTGTCCTTGTGGAAAGAGGTTTGCCGAACAGAACCCGTTTGTCGATCGGTATCAACGCTTCTCAAAAGAATGGAACCAACAAGTCCAGATACGTACAGTCAAAGCCAAGACATTCACCGAAATCGCCGCTCAATATCATACATCCGTCAGTACCATCATCCGCCGGTTTGATGCCATTGTCCCGGACTCCATGAAGGGGTCGGCTGCCTTGCCAGAAGTGATCGCCATTGATGAATTCAAGGGGAACACCGGGAAGGAAAAGTTTCAGCTTATCATTGCGGATGCCCAAACACGAGAGCCCATCGATATTCTTCCGAATCGCCGGAAGGATACGATCAAGGATTACCTGCGTAAACACGGAGCGAAGGTCCGAGTGGTTGTCATGGATATGAGTTTAGCCTTTAAGAGAGCAGTTCAAGAGGCGTTGGGGCGGCCCATCATTGTGGCGGATAGCTTCCACTTTGTCCGATATATGAATTGGGCGCTGGATCGGGTGCGAGTGAGAGAACAGGCCAGGTGGCATGAATATGACCGGAAGAAATGCAAGAAAGCCCGCTATATCTTTCATAAAGCCGCCCATAAATTAACGGAGAAAGACCAGTGGCTTCTTCAGCGATACTTCAGCTTTTCCCCTGAACTCCAGAAAGCATATGAGCTCAAGGAGGCCTTTTATACTTGGTTTTATAAGGCAAAAGAAAATGGAGGAAAAGGGATTCTGGAGACACAGAAAGAACTTCGTCAGTTCTATCAGAAGGTAGAAGGGAGTGGCATTCCTGAATTGAGCAAGACAGTCCAAACGTATCGAAACTGGGAAAGAGAAATCTTAAATCGCTTCGAGTTCAATTACTCGAATGGGTTTGTGGAAGGCTTAAACAACTTAACAAAGGTGATGAAACGGAATGGATTTGGCTATCGGAATTTCACCCGATTCCGCGCGAGGATCCTCCTCCACCATCAATATAAAAACATCGGTCATTCATTAGGATAAGGGAGTAGAGCAAAAAGACTCTACCCCAACACTTGAAAAAGAACCTATATTTTAATTATTTGTATGTTTTTTATCATGATGTTCGATGGCTATGATGTTGTCATTTATGGTGCAACGATTCCATTTCTAAAAGCGGAATGGGGGATCTCGGACATGATGGCGGGGTCAATCAGCAGCTATACGACAATTGGGACAGCAATGGGTGCAGTAATTTTTGGCCTATATTCAGACCGATTTGGAAGAAGGCGCTTGATTTTATTTACGACTTTCTTGTTTAGCTTCTTTACGTTATTATCTGGTTTTGCGCCGACACCGCTTCTTTTTATTATTTGCCGGGTTATTGCGGGATTAGGTTTTGGAGGGGTAATGCCGAATATTGCGGCGTTAATCTCTGAATATGCTCCTATGAAGCATCGTGCCGCTATCATTTCCCTCATCTTTTGCGGGTACTCCGTTGGGGCGATGCTCGCCTCCTTTAGCGGACAACTATTACTTGAGAGATTCGGGTGGCAGCTTTACCGCTCCTGGCACTGCCCTTCATAATCCGGATTGTCCCGGAGTCCATTCATTCACTTATGAAACAAGAGGATTCACAAGTCCTTCGCACAGTCTTAAAGAAGGTTGATCCAACGCTTCCTGATAATGTTGCTTTTATTGTAGTAGAAGAAGGAGCTGGTCACCAATCCTCTGTTCGCGATCTCTTCAAAAACAAACTTGGCTTAAGTACGGCGATGTTTTGGTTATCCTGCTTCTGTACATTCATCCTCATGTATTCCTTGAACACATGGCTTCCAACATTAATGATGAATGCCGGCTATGATTTGAAGTCCAGTCTGATGTTTATCGTTGTTCTGCAGCTTGGGTCCATTGTTGGCACGATGATATTTGGAAATCTGATTCAATTGCTTGGCTTCAAACGGGTTCTTATCCCGCTGTACTTTGTCGGGGCAGTATCATTGACGCTGATTGGATTCTCGGAAAATATTTATGTTGCCTACGGGCTGATTGCGCTCATTGGTGCAGCTTCTGTCGGTTTGCAAAATATGTCCAATGCGTATGTGGCTCAATATTATTCGGTTGAGGTGCGAGCGGCGGCCCTGGGCAGTACAATGGCATTCGGGAGAATCGGATCGATTGTAGCCCCGACATATGTAGGGATTCTACTGACCTTTGGTTTCTCACCACAGTTTAATTTCTTCGCTATCGGGATAGCAGCAATCTTTGGCGCGATTGCCATGAGCCTGATACGTGAAAGCCAGGCTGATTATGCTGAAGATACACAATCTTCGATGAAAGAGGCGGCCATTTAAAAACTCTCACAAAAAGAAAACCGGAGATTCGGCTGCCTTTACAGGTGATCAAATCTCCGGTTTTTTAGTTGATGACAGCTTTTCTTCATTTCTTGAGCCTGAGAGGGAAAGCCCAGCAACAATGAGCATTCTCTAGATTTACATCTATCATTCTCTTACCGGTTTGCAGCATCAGATGAGGGGGTTACAACCTCTCCTGCTTTTTAAGTTTGTTCAATTGTTCTATAATTTCCTTCTGGTTCTTCTCAATCTCGAGCATCTGGTCGTGAAGCTTTTCTAATATTAATTCACTCTTTAAGTCAGTGTGATAATCATATTGGCTTCGGAGCGAGTCTTTCTGGCTTTGCCTGTTTTGACTCATCATGATGATAGGTGCCTGCAGTGCGGCAAGGCAGGATAGCATGAGATTTAACAAAATAAATGGATACGGGTCAGGAGCTCTGTCCGCTAAATAGTAATTCAAGATCATCCAAAAGATAAGGAAAATCGAAAAAAGGATAATAAATCCCCAAGAACCAGCAAGCTCGGTAATCTTATCCGCCATCCGAGCCCCAAAGCTCAAATTTTCTCCGTGTGCCTTGTCCACATCAAAGGCAATAGGCTCATCAATTAATTCTTCCATCAAGTCCACATCGTTCTTTAAAGGATCTGAATCAAGTATCTGTAAGATTAAATCTTCTTTTGTCTTTGTCGTTTTACTCATTATCATCACCTTTATTTATTATACCACAAAATAAAAACTATTCTGAATAGTCATTCGGGTTGTAAAGTCTATCAATATAAGAAACCATTTTCTGGTTAAACCGTATAGACTAGCAAACAAACTAAATGGGGGAATGTCATGCTGTTGATTATGATTCAGGTTGTTTTCTTTCAAGTGGTTTTGCCAGCGGTTTTCATTGTGACTCTTTGGAGAGGGAGTAAGAAGAGTAAGTTGGATTGGCTGGTGCAATCCCTGTTCACGATATTCTATGTAAGCTGGCTGTTTATGACGGCGCCATGGGATTTCCTTACCTATTATCTGAGATATATTTGGGTTCTCTTGTTGATTGTTGCGCTTATCCTGTCCTATTTGAAGGTGAGAAGGAAGCCTTTCAGGGCACCTTTAGAAAAGGGAGAGAAATGGTCATTTGCTCTTTATCTTTTGTTGATAGGGGTATTCGGTCTGTATAATGTGCTCGCAATCAGCGGGCTTTGGGCAAATGAGGAGGCCATTGAGCTGGAATTCCCGTTAAAGGATGGAGTCTATTTTATTGGACAGGGAGGAGCTCATGTTCAGGTCAACTACCATCATGCCTATGAAAGCCAGCAATATGCAGTTGATATCGTAAAGATCGACAAATGGGGAGTGAGAGCCACTGGCATTTATCCAGGTGATAATTCTAAATACAGAATCTATGGCGATGGTATCTACAGTCCATGTACAGGAGAAGTGGTGGAGGCAGAACAGGAACTTCCTGATTTGAATCCGCCGCAAACCAATCCGGAAAAGGCAGCAGGAAACCATGTGGCTCTTCAATGTGAGGGTACTGAAGCTCAAGTATGGATTGCCCATATGCAGCAGGACAGTCTGACGGTCAAAGCAGGCGAACAGGTTGAGGCGGGAGAGAAGCTTGGACTTGTCGGCAATTCTGGTAACACGTCAGAGCCTCATGTACATATTCATGCTGAAAAGGATGGAGTGGGGGTTCCCATTGAGTTTAATGACCGATTCCTTGTAAGAAATGATCTTGTTTGGTGAAAGGGCTGGTGATTCATGCGAACTATTACTTTATCAGATGGAAGAACCGTTGAGGTGGAATGCCTGAGCTGTGCGTTAACGAGTGGTCTGGTTGAGCCGGATGGCGGTGTGATTGGGGAGACAGCTCATTTCCATGCTCATCAGGATGCTGCCTATCCAATCAAGGGACTGGTGATTGTCGCATCCAAACGCCATATTATCAGCTTGGATGAATTGACTGATGCGGAGCGGCTGGACTATATCAGCTTTCTAGCGAAAATCAGAAGGGCACAGCGGACCGTCCTTGGAATTGAGCATGTCTATTACTTCTATAATGAGGATACAACCCATCATTTTCACACATGGATGGTACCGCGTTATCAATGGATGGAATCGTTCGGACGCTCGATCGAATCTGTGCGTCCTGTTCTACTCCATGCGCGAACAGAGATGAATGATAAGAAAAGCAGGGAAGAGATGTATGACGGTATTCAAAGGCTAACGGCTGAATTAAATAGACACATCGAATGCTAGTGATTCGATGTGTCCTTTTTTTATGATTTAGCAGTATATTTTCGAATGGCAGGAAGGATTTCCGTGCCAATGATTTCAATTTTCTCGATGACTTTTTCGCGCGGCACTCCGCCGAAATCCATCTGGGCAATATAGCGCTGGTGACCAAATTGTTCATGCTGATAAAGGATTTTCTCAATAATCTGCTGTGGACTGCCGACATTCATGACATTATGCGGGTTACTTCCTTGGATGAAAGCAGCATGCGGAAAACCGCGTCCCTTGGTGCGTTCCATTCCTTTATTGATATGAGGGTAGTACTCGTCAAGCGCTTTCTCGGCATCGTCTGCGATAAAGAAGAAGCCAGCCGTTGCGACTGGAAGGGTAGATGGGTCATAGCCGTTTTGTCTGGCTGCTTCCCGGTAAGCGTCAATAGAACGCTTGAATGTCCCCGGTATGCGGATTAGGTAAATGGTCGCCCAATGTATAAATACCAAATTAAAGTCCCTTGCTTGCATCAATACGATACTATTCCATGATAATCCCCCTTATAAATGAAGCTGATTAGGGATAAGTATACTAAAATGCTGGAAAAAGAACCCGGATGATGACTTATGGAGGGGGAGGAATGCATTGAGCTTTTTCACTCGGGAAGATAATGATTCTATGGATTGTTTTAAGTGTAACAAAATTAATTTTGTTCATTTCCTTCTCAATAAAACTTTGTGGTAAAGGCAATAAGGGTATAGATCAAGGATGTGAGAAAAGGAAGGTTTGGATAAAAGAAGAATTCTTTATTTACATTTGGTATATCTGTTTTTATCCCGCGAACCCCTTGTATAGCTTGGTCATAGTATCGAGCTTTAAGCTCTCCGGTTGAAGTGAAAAACCAATTGAATAGGGTGAAGATTACTCCTACAAAAAAAGAATCGTCAAGGAAATTGGAATGATAATGATGTGACAAACTAAAACTTGTACCAATTAATAATAATAAAGTAAGAGTAATGGTTAATATTTTTTTAAACAATATCCTCTTTCCCTTCTGAACAGCTAAGTATTTACTGCCTGCATTTCCTGTTAATAAAGTATATTTGAGGTCTAAAATAGATATCCCTTATATAAACCGCAAAATATTCCATTAATTAAAATTGACCAAGCGTGGGTGTAAAAAAGAACCCGCCTCTCTAGGCGGGTTCCTATGGTTAACACTTATTTTCTACTACTTCAATCTTACTTCGCTGCCGATTATAAAGAAATACTAAAGCGATGAACCAAATTGGTGTCAGTAAGAGTGCGAGTCTCGTTGCCTCAGCAAACAGCATGACAATTAGTACGAGTGCGAATAACGCTAAAACGGCATAGTTGATGAATGGGGCGAATGGTGCCTTGAACGTCGATTTAGCAGCAAGTTCTGGCCGTGTTTTCTTATAACGGATATGGGCAATCAGGATAATGCTCCATACCCAGATGAAACAGATTGCGCTTATGGTCGTCACAATCGTAAATGCCTGTTCAGGAATGACCTTGCTGAGAAGGGCCCCAATTGATACAACAACGGCAGAAAGGAATAGCGCATTGCTTGGCACGGCATTCTTATTCAATTTCCCGATTTTCGCCGGAGCAGAGCCATCCTTACTTAAGGAGTGAAGAATGCGGCTTGTGGAGAAGAGACCACTGTTGCAGGCTGATGCAGCAGATGTCATGACGACGAAATTGATTATGCCGGCTGCCACTGGAATGCCGATAAGCGTAAATACACCGACGAATGGACTGCTGTCTCCGTTCAGCATTGTCCATGGATTGATAGTTAGTATAACGATAATCGCTCCGACATAGAATAATAGAATTCGTACCGGAATCTTATTAATTGCCGAGGGAATGTTCTTTTTAGGATCAGCTGTTTCGGCTGCTGATACACCGACAAGCTCCATGCCGACGAAAGAAAAGACGACAAGCTGGAAGGAGAGCAGGAAGCCTTGTACCCCATTCGGGAACATGCCGCCGTGACTCCATATATTTGATAGGGAAACCGTTCCCGTATTTGTTTGAAAGCCAATGACCAATAATACAATTCCGACCGCAATCAAAGCAATAATCGTGATGACCTTAATAATGGCAAACCAGAACTCAAGCTCGCCAAACAGCTTAACGGATAATAAATTCAATGCTACGAGAATAATTAAGCACGCAAATGCCGGTAACCATTGCGGAATGTCAAACCAATACTGCATGTAGACTCCGACGGCAATGATGTCCGCCATCGCGGTCATGATCCAGCAAAACCAATAGGTCCAGCCTGTCACATATCCAGCCCACGGTCCGATATATTCCGTGGCGAATTCCGTGAAGGAGGTATACCCGGTATTCGATAATAGCAATTCCCCTAAAGCCCTCATCACAAAGAATAACGCAATCCCAATCAGAAGATAGGAAAAGATGATAGATGGACCTGCCAGGGCAATTGATTTACCTGCCCCCAAAAATAACCCGGTTCCAATTGTTCCGCCAATGGCGATTAATTGAACGTGCCGGTTCTTTAAATCTCGTTTTAACTCTTGTTGCCCCATGTTTCTTCGCCTCCGCTTGTATGTCTAGATGAACCGGATAAAGTTCCCCGAGAAAATAAAAAAGAGATTGGAACAGAATCCAATCTCTAAAGGGCATTTTAGAAAAATAACAATGCAATACTTGCTACTCTCCTGTCCTTTTGCCTGAGATTATGAATCCTTCGGCGCTGCACATTTGCTGTACAGTCTCTCCAGAAGCTGCTCCTGCCATAGTTTGATCCACGGCATTCAACGCTTACTAGTATCCAGTTTTCATGGAAAAATGATTCCCATTTATTTTTATAGAATAATGGAAGTCTAACATGAATGCGATAAATGGGTCAATTATTTTAACCGGAAATGACTGGGAAATGTCGAAAAATCATTTGGAAGCTTATCTAACAAACAGACTGACAAGGAGCGTTATTAAAGCATATGATTTTACTAAAGCATTTGATGTATATTAGTGCGGGGTAAAGAATAAGAGGAGTATCTGAATGAATAGACTAAGAGAGTGCTTGAGACAAAAGAGGTGTTGAAATGATGAATGATGCGATGAAACGCGGGATAGCAGAAGCAAGAAGAACGATGAACCAAAATGATGGGGGACCTTTTGGAGCTTCCATTATTGATAAGAACGGGACGGTCATTGCGGTTGCATCCAATACCGTGCTGAAGGATCATGATCCGACCGCGCATGCGGAGGTCAATGCGATCCGCAAGGCCGGTGAGGTGCTCGGAACGCATGACCTATCAGGCTGTGTACTGTATGCTACAGGTTTTCCATGTCCGATGTGTCTATCGGCCATTATATGGGCTAATATTCAAAAAGTGTACTATGGCTGCACACCGAAGGACGCAGAGGCGATAGGATTCAGGGATGATTTTATTTATCGTTTCATTCAGGATGGTTTCGAGGATTCATCCATTCTTGACCTTGAGGAGCTGGACCGTACCCAATGCATGGAGTTATTCGAGGAGTATGCACAAGCGAATAAAGCCATTTATTAAATAAGGGCCATTCTCTTAATGTGAGAATGGCCCTTATGCCAATGCTCAGGGAGCAGGGGTTATCAAGGAGCTTGTTCAAGAAGGCAGGAAAGGCTTTGTAACCTGTGAGCTGCTCTCCTTGTCAACGGATATTGAATCATACTTCGAGGTGGGTACTGAATGTCAGGAGGTATGTGCGGAGCTTGGAGCAGAGTTTGCCCAGGTTGAATTCCCGAATGACTCCTATGATACGATCATCGCATTAGCGAAGCTTGTAAAGAAGCAGATAGAAGCTGTTCCAGCTTCCCGATAGGCACGAAAAAAGCCCCGATAATATGGGGCTTAGGAATTATTTATCATCTTAACTCATTACCGCATGTGCAAAATGCTCAATCTTATCTTTATGAATGCTGACGGTCTCTCCGTCTGCGAGGCTCTTCATAGCCATCTTCCCAACAAGCCGCTCAATGAAGCTGAGTGCATCCAGGCGAATCTCCCCTCCAAAGGATTCATGTGCAAGTGCATGGGCTAGAAGCTCTGGCGGAAAGTTATCGGTGAAATGCTGCTCTGCCTGCTGTTCATTGCCACAGCAAATGAATAAACCAATTTCCTTGTCGAGCAGTTCGCTCTTATGGTTTTGCATAAATTCCTTTACCGCGCTGTGAAGCCTGCCGTATCGAATCGGGCCGCCAATAAGAATAGTGTCATAATCACTGAGATCAGGCTCTTGGCTGACAATATCAATGAGGGTTGTAACCCCGTCAATCTCGTGCGCGAGCATCTCAGCACAGGTCTTGGTGGTGCCGCTTTTTGAAGCATAAACAATCATTGTTTTCATGGTGCTTAATCGCTCCCTTCAAGTGAAATGAATGTTCACCATAAGCATACATGAAATATTGCAAGGAATCGAATGATGCATCTTGAATAAGGATAGGAAGAGGGAGGCGATAAGGATGACAAAAGGTGGGAAGTATGTGGAGCTCTCTGGTGGAGCGGAATTATATGTGCGGGATATCGGACAAGGGGAGCCATTGGTGTTTATTCCCGGCTGGACCTTTACCCTGGAGGTATTTGAAAAGCAAATAGGGCATTTTGCCAAGACACATCGGGTGATTGCCATCGACCCGCGCAGTCATGGACAATCGACAGTTACAGCAGAGGGGAATGAATACATCACCCATGCAAAAGATCTGCAGACAGTACTTCAAGCGTTGGAGGTTCATGAACCCACGCTTATCGGTTGGTCATTTGGCTGTTTGACGATTTGGGAATACGTCAGGCAATTTGGTGCGGACTCCATCAAGTCGTGTATATTGGTCGATATGTCGCCAAAGGCCCTCTCGGTTAATGAAGGAGATTGGACAGAAGGAAGCTTATATGATATCGCCGCAGCATACACGAATTATTTATGTAATTCAAAGGGGCAGAGAGCATTTGTGGAGAATTATGCAAGAAACGTCATGGTACAGCGCGATTTAAACGAGGATGAGCTGCAGTGGCTGATTGAACAATCCTTGAATACTCCTTATTATATTGCCGCTAATCTCTTTGCAGCGGGCATGTTCTCAGATTACCGCAAGGAAGCAAGACAAGTGAGTGAGGCTGTGCCAACCTTAGCTATTGTTGCCGAGCATTGGCAGGACGCAGCAAAAGGAACGCTTGCACATATTTCACCAGACGTGAAGGTGGAGGTTCTTGGCGGGCATTTGATGTTTTGGGAGCATGATAAAGTGTTTAATGCCATTATCGAGGAGTTTTTGAAAGGGTAAAAATAATCCCCCTTCATGAAATGAAAGGGGGATTATTATGCTTACTCCTGCTCGCCAATCAGGGTCTCGGCAATATTCTTGGCATGGTCGCCAATTCGCTCAAGATTGCTTAGGATATCAACGAACACTAATCCTGCTTGAGGGCTGCATGCTCCGCTATTCAAGCGAAGAACATGTTGCTTGCGCAGTTTGCGTTCCATTTTGTCCAAGGTGCGTTCATGCTCGACAACCTTGTAGGCAGCCTCTTTGTCCATATGCTCAAAAGCATCGAGTGCTTCTTTTGCCGCTTGGATGGCGATATTGAACATTTCATCTAAATCAGACATGGCTTCCTCTGTAATAGAAACCTTGTTGCTAAGCTGGTATTCGACAAGCTCGAGGATATTCTCGAAATGATCCCCAATTCGCTCAAAGTCATTAATCGTATGCATTAGAATGCTATGCTCATCTGATTCATGCTGGGATAAAGAGCTTGCTGATACTTTCACGAGATAATCTGTAATTCGATGGTCAAGATTATTAAGGGCTTCCTCAAGCTGTGTAGCTCTATTGAGTGAGGTCTTATCTTTCGTCATTAAGTAATTCTTGGATTCCTCCAAGCCGTTAACAGCGAATTCACCCATGCGCAGAATTTCCTGCTTTGCCTGTCCAAGCGCAATGGCTGGTGCTTTATCCATCAGGATAGGATCCAAATGCTTGGGCTTGAATTCAATAGCAGCATCCTCACCAGGAATTAGCTTTGTCACAAGCCATGCATAAACTCCGATGAACGGGAACATGATGATTGTGTTCGTCACGTTGAAGGCACCGTGAGCGAAGGCAATTGTCATCTCAGGGTTCAATCCGAGGGTCGTTTGGAACCAAGAAATCAAGGCAGTATAAGGAACAAGGAGTATCATGAAGATAGCAGCACCAATTAAGTTGAAGAGAACATGAACACTTGCAGCTCTTTTCGCCGTGACAGAAGCCCCGATAGAGGCGAGCACAGCTGTAATGGTCGTACCGATATTATCTCCAAATAAGACAGGCAGGGCGCCGTTTAGGTCAATAAGCCCTTCCCCGAATAGTCCTTGCAGAATTCCAATTGTGGCACTGGAGCTCTGAACAATCAACGTAAAGACCGTTCCGACAATCAAACCAAGAATGGAGTTCTCACTCAGATTGACCGTCAAATCAAGGAACCATTCAAACGAGCGCAATGGCTTCATCCCGCTGCTCATTAATTCAAGGCCATAGAATAAGAAACCAAAGCCGAAAATGACTTGCCCGATATTATGAACCTTCTGATTCTTAAAGAAGAATAACAGAATGGCACCAACAAAGATGATAGGGAGAGCATATTCACCAACATCGATCCCAATGATGAAGGCCGTAACGGTTGTTCCGATATTGGCTCCCATGATTACCCCGATTGCCTGGCGAAGGGTCATAAACCCGGCACTGACCAACCCGACTGTAATAACAGTGGTTCCGGAGCTGCTCTGAATCAAGATTGTCACCAAGACCCCTGTCAAAACTCCCATTAATGGGTTTGTCGTATATTTATCTAGCAAATCGCGCAAACGATCTCCGGCAGACTTTTGCAGACCGTCACCCATAAACTTAATGCCGAATAGGAAGACCCCTAATCCGCCGATGAATTGAAATATCATCTCTTGAATATTTATCTCCACAATTTTCCTCCTAGGTATAAATTTTACACTCAATCCTCCAAATTATTATGTAGAAAGTATTTAAAGTAAAGGTATTCCAGGGAATCTTTACAATTATTTAATAATTCATTTACTTTAGTGAAACAAAAATCCGAAATGTGATAATACGCTGCCTTTATGTATTAACGTTCCATTTACAAAATCTTCATAGAGCAGTAATTAAGTGAACAAGCTTATTGTTATTGTGAAAACATGGGAGGAATGATGCTTGGCAGGAAAGTATGTACCTATCACTCTAAGAACCTAGCAAAATCAAATGGATATGTATAGGGAGGATTTTGCTTCATTTTGATGAAAATAAAGTAAGACTGCGTATAAAAAAGTGTTTTAACTTGTCTGTTTTGGTCTTCCGGCTGATGGACCTTCCTTATGAAATGAAGGTGATCGATTATTTGGTTTTATATAGGAGAAAGAGGACCAGTTAAGGGAGAAAACGATAGATTTAAGAGTGGGGGCAGAATTTATGGGTGAAATTCTTATGGTGAGTGCGAGGAAGCTCAAGACTAAAAACATGAGGTATGGGCGATATGGATGTATGAGCGAATCATAATGTTCCATACACGAGAGATAGAGAATATTAGGATACCGGCCGGCTAATTCCTGTCAAAAAATGCCCCTATCTCAATCGAGATAGGGGGATATCATTAATACTGTTCGCCAATTAATGTTTCGGCAATATTTTTAGAGTGATCTCCGATACGCTCAAGATTGCTGAGGATGTCAACGAACAACAATCCAGCTTGCGGTGTGCAGACACCGTTGTTAAGGCGGAGGATATGTTGTTTACGTAATTGACGTTCCATTTTGTCTAATTTACGCTCGTGATCGACGACCTTATGGGCCAGTTCTTTATCCATTTTCTCAAAGGCTTCCATAGCGCAGGTTGCGGCTTGGATAGCGACGGTGAACATCTCATCTAGATGCTGCATTGCCTCACCTGTGATGGTGATTTTATGATTGATTTGATATTCGGTCAGCTCGAGAATATTATCGAAGTGATCGCCGATTCGTTCAATATCATTAACCATATGCATAAGAATGCTATGCTCATCAGATGCTTGCTGTGAGAGTTCATTTGTTGAAATTTTCACGAGATATTCTGTAATCTTTTGATCAAGATTATTTAGGGCTTCCTCAATTTGATAGCCTTTATTTAAAGAGGCGGCATCCTGACTAAGAAGGTAGTTCTTCGTTTCCTTCAATCCTTTGACTGCGAATCTACCCATGCGCATCGTCTCTTGTCTTGCTTGGGCTAATGCAAAGGCAGGTGCTTGGTCAATCAGAATTGGGTCCAAATGTTTTGGTTTGTATTCGATAATCTCGTCTTCACCTGGAATGATTTTCGTAACGATCCATGCGTATGCACCAATGAACGGAATCATAATCAACGTATTTGTCACGTTAAACGTCCCGTGTGCAAAAGCGATTGTCATCTCAGGGTTCAAGCCTAAAGTGCCCTGGAACCAGTTGATGAGTGCCGTAAATGGTACGAGCAAGATAAGGAAGATCGTTGCGCCGAGAATATTGAATAATACATGAACGCATGCCGCTCTTCTTGCGGTAATGGATGCACCGATGGAGGCAAGAATCGCTGTAATGGTTGTTCCGATATTATCTCCGAATAATACGGGAAGGGCGCCGTTTAAGTCAATCAGACCTTCTCCAAACAGACCTTGCAGGATTCCGATTGTTGCGCTGGAGCTTTGAACAATTAAAGTGAAGATGGTTCCCACTAATACGCCAAGTATGGAGTGTTCACTCAAGCTGACGGTCAAATCAAGGAACCACTCGAAGGAGCGAAGCGGCTTCATTCCGCTGCTCATGAGCTCTAAACCGAAGAATAGGAAGCCAAAGCCGAAAACAACTTGTCCTATATTGTGAATTCGTTGATTTTTAAAGAAGAATAGCATAATTGCACCGACGAAGATAATGGGCAATGCATATTCGCCGACATCAATCCCGATGATGAATGCCGTAATGGTTGTCCCAATATTTGCCCCCATGATAACGCCGATTGCCTGTCTAAGGGTCATAAATCCGGCACTGACGAGACCAACGGTTATGACGGTTGTTCCGGAGCTGCTTTGGATGAGGACGGTAACCAAAATACCTGTCAGAATCCCCATAATGGGGTTTGTCGTATATTTATCTAATAAATCTCTAAGCCTGTCCCCGGCAGACTTTTGAAGGCCATCTCCCATAAATTTGATTCCGAAAAGGAAGATACCCAATCCGCCTAGGAATTGAAAGATGATCTCTTGAATATTGATATCCACCATATTCCTCCTGAAAATTATATTGAAATAACTTCCTTTATTATCGAGTAGAACAAATAAATAGTAAATATGTCCCGAAGAATCTTAACATTAACTTTACAATTCAATCGCTTTTGTAAATAATCTCTTGTCATTGCTTATTAGCCTTTACTTTTCCTCAATCAGCTATACATATTGAAAGGTAAGAAGTGTTCCTGTTAGAAACTATAGGTGGAAAATTATACAATAGAGTTAATTACAGCAAAGACAAGGCGGGGGTTCGCATGGAAAAACTTACGACATATTCATTGTTTGACGTGATAGGGGAGCTCTTTTCAGAGGAAATTTCATTTGCAGTAACCAATACGAAGGAATATATTTTCTATCGGTCAAGCAAACGAATCAATTTAAAGATTGCCCCTGGCGATCCTGTAAAGGAAGGGACAATTACGTATAAGGCACTTCATACGGGAGAGAAGGCATCAGAATTTATTAGTCGGGATGTCCTAGGGGTTCCATATCACGGGATAGCGGTTCCTTTTCATGAGGATGGAGAGATTGCCGGCTGTATCACAGCCATATATCCAGCACTAACAGAGGCGAGATCAGTCGTTACCTTGAAAACCCAGGATGGCTGGGTACCGGTCACCTATGAAGATATTTATTATATAGAATCGAAGAATCGGAGAACATATGTCACCTCAAGTACGCAAACCGGCACGAATAAGAATACCCTGCAAGAATTTGAATTTACGTTACCGAAGGATAGCTTCATCCGTTGCCATCGCTCCTATATTGTTAATGTGAAGCAAATCAAGGAAATCTATCTTGATACGCATTCCACCTTTGTTCTATCCATGAAGAATGGACAGCTTATACCGGTTAGTCAATCCTATTCAAGTTATTTTAGAAGAATGCTAGGATTCTAGTAAATGCTGGCTTAACCGTGGAAAATACTGGTTCGTCGAAAAAATCGGGTAACCTATCGAGATGTGTCTATCCTGTGAAAAATATGAGGTACACTTATCAAAAAAACGATGAAAGAGTGATGAGATGCAGCTCAATTTAAATCGTATTCGAAACCATGAGTTACGTAACCGAATCGTTGAACCGGAAGAGGCGGCCACATGGATTAGTGACGGGATGACATTGGGATTAAGCGGGTTTACTCGAGCGGGCGATGTGAAGGCCATTCCTCAAGCCTTAGTGAAGAGAGCAGAAACGGAAAGCTTTAAAGTCAATATCTATACGGGTGCTTCCATGGGTCCTGATGTAGACAAGTATTTCTCTGAAGCAGGAATCATCAACAAGAGGCTTCCATTCCAAGCAGAGCCCATTATGCGTAAACAAATTAACCAAGGCAATATGCATTTCATTGATCAGCACTTATCTCAGACATGTGAATGGGTTCGGGCAGATGTTCTGCCGGCTATTGATTACGCTATTTTGGAAGCGGTTTCTGTTACGGAGGATGGGTATATCATTCCAAGTACCTCTGTTGGAAACTCTCAAATATTTGCCGAAAAAGCAAAAGCAATCATTATTGAAATCAATACGGCACAGCCGGAATGGCTGGAGGGCATTCACGATATTTATGACCCAGGCGAGCAAGGAAGCAGGAAGCCAATTCCGCTTGAACGACCAGATGACCGTATCGGGGAGATTGGGATTAAGGTTGATTTGGACAAAGTGAAGGGGATTGTTTTCTCAAATAAGCTGGACTCTGCTTCCACTATTGTTCCGCCTGATGAAGAAACGGTTATCATGGCCAATCACCTGCTTAATTTCCTTCGTGCGGAAATTAAGGCTGGTCGTTTAACAAAACAGCTGGCACCTCTGCAATCCGGTATCGGAACCGTTGCAAATGCTGTTTTCCATGGATTCCTTCATTCCGAGTTCAATGACCTTGAGGTGTATTCGGAAGTTCTTCAAGATGCTGTATTTGACTTGATGGATGCGGGGAAAATCAAATTCGCATCAGGATGCTCGATTACCCTGTCCGAAAAGGCAATGGATAATCTGCTTGTAAACTTTGAGAACTACGTTGACAAACTTGTCTTGCGTCCGCAGGAAATTTCTAATCATCCTGAAATCATCCGTCGTATGGGCTTGATTTCTATTAACACGGCCCTTGAAATGGACATTTACGGGAATGTAAACTCCACGCATGTATGCGGAACAAATATGATGAACGGCATCGGCGGCTCAGGTGACTTTGCACGAAATGCCCGTTATGGAATCTTTGTAACGAAATCAATTGCCAAGGATGGCAAAATCTCAAGCATTGTTCCATTCGTGTCCCATATTGATCACACTGAGCATGATGTGGATGTTGTCGTCACTGAGCAAGGATATGCTGACCTTAGAGGATTGGCGCCAAGAGAGCGTGTCGGCGTCATCATTGAGAACTGCGCACATCCAATGTACCGAAAGCAGCTATGGGATTACTATACAGAAGCATTAACACGCGGTGGACAAACTCCGCATATTCTTGAAAAGGCTTTCTCTTGGCACACAAACTATCAAACAAAGGGAACCATGCTGATGGAAGAGAAGGAATATGCTGAGATGAATAACTGAGTTTAGTCATGTGTATTCATTAAGGGGGAATGCACAGCTTGAAATGCTTTGGGATATTTAGTTGGGGGACTGGATATTCCTTGCTCTGGCTGCAGAGCAAAGAGGTATGGGGGAAATCAAGGGGTATATATGAATAGATAAGATTATTGTTAAGAGGCTGGGACATAAGTATTTCAGCCAATGATAAACCTGAAGGATTAGACGATAAAGGAATGTATCTATCGTCTAATCCTTCGGGTCTTTATTTGTTATTCCCCATGCATTAGTTGATGGTGGCTGTCTACTATTAGTGACTAGTGGAATGGAGTGAAATGCACTCGATTCCTGCTGGAAGTCGAGGAAAGGCTTGAGACCCCACAGGTGTAAGCGCCTGGGAGGCTCAGTTTCTTCCCTGCGGTAAGCGAGTGTATTTCGCTGAATGGAACGTACTTTTATTTCCTACTGCTATTGAATAGGAAGAATAAGTTATCATCTTTCATTTTTGAGAATCATTTATTTCGCTTTGTCCCAGACTCTTTCTGTGTGAATAAAGATTGAGAGATAAAGGGTTATTGAAACGGGGTTTCTTATGAAGATACTTAAATAGGCAGTATTATTCTATGGGTGGTTGGCTTTACCTATCTCTTTGACCAGGTCATGCTAAAGGGGGACTCTATATTATTGTCGGAATCCCAATGTTTTTTTCGCTTGATGTACCGATCGAAATGGATAGATAAACGATAAGTCTGCTGCTGTGCTCTGAGATGTGTTTCTTCATAAAGTATGCTAGACTGAATGGACTATCGTTAATCAGAGGTGAGAGGTATGTACCTTTCTGTGAAGGAAACAGCGGAATACTTGAATCTGCCGGTCTCCTATTTAGACCAGCTCATTCAGGAGAAGAAAATCCGTGCTGTCTTTGATGGGGAACAATATTTAATCAATCGTGAACAGTTCTCCAATTACCATGAACAGCTCGAAGTATATAAGAGGATGTTTCAGGAATGGCTCCATGAACCCATTCCAGAGGATTGGGATGCAAAGGACGAGGATTAATAGAGGAAGAGAGGGAAGCCCAGCACATTCGGGGCTTCCCTCTTTCTGTTAATTAGCAGCAACGTGAGACTTTCCCATCCTTCGCATTATAGCGGGCTTCCTGAGCTTCGCAGAAAAATTGTTTGCGAGATGGAATCGGTTCGCCTGGATGATGGGTTTTCATGTGTTCCACATAGGTTTCATAGCTTGGCACGCCTACCATTAGACTGATAAATTGTTTTCGGTAGGAGAGTGCATGTCTGATTTTTTTAAACATGAAGTGTCTCCTTTCTGATCAGGCATTTCGGCTGATGTATTCTGATTCGTGCATGGTGACAGATTGACCTCTGATTAATTTAATCCAGATGCGAACGGCTGAGATGAGGACGGTGATGACGACGATCATGAAGACTGCCGTTAAACCGGTATTAAGGTAATCATTAAAGATGACTTGCTTCATTTCGCCTAAATCCTTGGCCGGTGCAAGCACTTCTCCATTATCGTAGGCCTCCTTGTACACTTTGGCGTGTGACAAGAAACCGATGGATATCTTCTCATGGAAGATTTTTTGCAGGCCGGCTGTCATGGTGACAATGAGAATCCAGGTGGTCGGAATTAAGGTAACCCAGACATACTTTGTCTTGCCCATCTTAAAGAGGATGGTCGTGCCAAGCAGGAGGGCGATTCCGGCAAGCATTTGATTCGAGATCCCGAATAACGGCCATAATGTGTTGATGCCACCGAGCGGGTCAACAACGCCTTGGTAGAGGAAGTATCCCCAGCCAAGGACACATATGGCGGTCGCAATGATATTTGGAATCCAAGATTCGGTCTTGGCGAATGGTTTGTAGAAGGTGCCGATAAGATCCTGAACCATGAATCGCCCCACCCTAGTTCCGGCATCAATGGTCGTCAGGATGAACAAAGCCTCAAAGAGAATGGCGAAATGGTACCAGAAGGCCATGAGTGCCTTGCCGCCAATCACTTGGGAGAAGATGTGCGCCATTCCAATGGCAAGTGTCGGTGCTCCGCCTGTACGTGAAATGACGGAGGATTCCCCAACATCATCTGCGAGCGTTGTTAAATCATCCGGGGAAACCGTATAGCCCCAGCTGGAGACCGTTGTTGCGACCGCGGCCGGGTCTGTACCGATTGCGGCGGCTGGACTGTTGATGGCGAAATAAATGCCTGGTGTCAGAACGCAGGCGGCAATCATCGCCATAACAGCGACAAAGGATTCTGTCAGCATGGCTCCGTAACCGATTGGACGGGCATGTGACTCACGTTCAATCATCTTCGGCGTTGTGCCGGATGAGATGAGTGAGTGGAAACCAGAGACCGCTCCACAGGCGATAGTAATGAACAGGAATGGGAAGAGATTCCCTGAGAAGACAGGTCCTGTTCCATCAACGAATTGCGTCATGGCCGGCATCTCAAGATTAGGCGCAACAACGAGAATCCCAATTGCAAGACCAACGATGGTGCCAATCTTCAAGAAGGTGCTTAAATAATCACGCGGCGCAAGCAAAAGCCATACAGGGAGAACAGAGGCAACAAAGCCATAAATGATCAGCATAATCGCGATTTGTTCGCCAGTGAAGGTAAACATCTCGGCTAATGTCTCATGCTGTGAAACATATTGGCCGAAATAAATAGAGAGCAATAATAGAATAATACCAATAATAGAGGCTTCCCCAACACGGCCTGGGCGCAAGTATCTCATGTATATTCCCATGAAGAAGGCGATTGGGATGGTGGCGGCAATCGTAAACATTCCCCAAGGGCTGTCGGTAAGCGCTTTCACTACAACCAAAGCCAATACGGCAAGAAGAATAACCATGATGCCGAAAATACCAACCATGGCGATGAACCCGGTCACTGGACCAATCTCTTCCTTAATCATCTCACCGAGTGATTTTCCATTGCGGCGGATAGAGCCGAACAAGATAACGAAATCCTGGACAGCACCGGCTAGGACAACACCGACAATAATCCAGATGGTCCCTGGAAGATAGCCCATTTGTGCAGCGAGAATTGGTCCGACCAGTGGGCCGGCTCCAGCGATGGCAGCGAAATGATGACCGAAGAGTACCCATTTATTTGTCGGGACATAATCCTTCCCGTCATTGTTCAATTCAGCGGGTGTCTTTCGGTTGTCATCCAGATTAAAGACTTTATGAGCAATAAACTTACTATAAAAGCGGTAGGCAACTGCATATGTACAAACAGCGGCGGTTAACAGCCAGATTGAATTGATTGTTTCCCCCTGATTTAATGCAAGTACCCCAAACCCAACTGCCCCGATGGCAGCGATAATCCCCCAAAGAAGGATAGAGCGAATAGCTTTCACGAATCTTTTCATCTCCTTTCTATTTGTAGACTATCATATTACATTATTTTGAATTTTTGAACATTTTTTTCAATTAAATTTCACCTTGTATATCAGTTGGACAATTGTTTATACTATAGACAAATGTTTTCAAAAGGGTTGAATCCTATGAATGAAAAAGAGAGTCAGATTCTACATTTAATAAAAGATAACCCGTTCATCACGCAAAATGAGATAGCGGGGAAACTGAATCTTTCAAGAAGTGCCATTGCCGGCTACATCTCTTCTCTGACAAAGCAGGGAAAATTATTGGGACGTGCTTATGTTCTTCCTGAGGGTAAGCGGATTGTCTGTATTGGCGGTGCCAATATGGACCGGAAATCCTCGCTCGAAAAAGCCTTCCGTCTCGAAACCTCTAATCCCGTCCAAACAACTTCAACTCTAGGCGGGGTTGCCCGCAATATTGCGGAGAATCTCGGACGTATTGGAGCAGATGTTCACTTACTGACGGTTGTCGGCGATGATCGAGAAGGCAAGGATGTCCTTGCTAGAACGGGTGAGTACGTGAAGATTCTTCCGTCTCTAGAGATTGCCGGACATACGACAGGCACATACACAGCCATCTTAGATGAGCATGGGAATATGGCAGTTGCGTTTGCTGATATGGGTATCTATGATGCCGTTGATATCCCGTTCATCGAGAAGCGATGGTCACATATCGCCGCAAGCTCCATGGTTCTGCTCGATACGAATTTTCCGAAGGAGATTATCAGCTATATCATTGGGCGCTGTGCAGATGAAGGTATCCCTGTTTCTGTCGTTCCCGTATCTATCCCGAAATTGGACCGTCTTCCGGAAAACCTGAGTGGCCTGGAATGGCTCATCCTGAATCGGGAAGAGGCTGAGGTGCTTTCTGGTTTGACGGTTAATGATGATGAATCCGTCCGGGCGGCTGGTGCCAAAATCCTTGCTCGGGGTGTTCGTCATGTGATTATCACACGTAGTGAAAAAGGATTATATTTCATAAACGATAAGGGGGAAGAAGGCTTCCTTACTGGACAGCCTGCTGATTCTGTCGTAGATGTGACTGGTGCAGGAGATTCACTAGCAGCGGGCATCATGCTCGGTGCCATTGAGGGTCATTCTATCCTTGAATCCTGCCAATACGGCATGTCTAGTGCCTCCATTACGATTCAGTCAAAGGAAACGGTCAGTCCATCCTTGAATCGCCTATCCCTAGAGAAGGAAAAAGAGAGATTATTTTAAAAGGAGATTAAACAACATGAATGAATGGATTAAATTATCAGAAGAAGTGAAAGAAGCGAAGAAAAACGGAACACCAATCGTAGCGTTGGAATCTACAATCATCTCACACGGTATGCCATATCCACAAAACGTGCAAACAGCTCGTGAAGTAGAAGCTATCATCCGCGAAGAGGGAGCTGTTCCGGCAACAATGGCTGTCATTGACGGTGTTATTCGCATCGGCTTAAGCGATGAGGAGCTTGAATTCTTCGGGAAAACAAAGGGCATTGCGAAAGCTAGCCGCCGCGATATGCCATACTTGGTAGCAGCGAAGAAGAACGGTGCAACAACGGTTGCGGCAACGATGATCTGCGCAGAGCTTGCTGGCATTAAAACATTCGTGACAGGCGGAATCGGCGGTGTGCACCGTGGAGCTGAGACAACAATGGATATCTCCGCCGACCTTCAGGAATTAGCAAAGACAGATGTAGCGGTCATTTGTGCAGGGGCTAAGTCCATTCTTGACCTAGGTTTAACGATGGAATACCTTGAAACACAAGGGGTGCCAGTTGTTGGTTATCAAACAGATAAATTACCATCCTTCTTCACAAGAACAAGTCCGTTCGATGTGAACTATCGTCTAGATACTCCGACAGAGATTGCGGAAATGATGAAGGCGAAATGGGATATGAATCTTAAAGGCGGAATGGTTATCGGTAACCCAATCCCAGAGGAATTCGCAATGGAAGACAGCTTTATCAACAAGGTAATTGATGATGCGGTTGAAGAGGCAGAATCTCTTGGAATCACTGGTAAGGATGTTACTCCATTCCTACTAGGCAAAATTAAAGACGTAACAGAAGGCAAGAGCCTTGAAGCCAACATCGCATTAGTGAAAAACAATGCAAAAGTCGGCGCTCAAATCGCAGTTGCTTTCGGGAAAATCTCTCAATAATACACAGGCTGCCGGGTCATCTCCGGCAGTTTTTTTAGTGGCTGGCAGGCGCTTCTTTTTCCTCCTTTTGATACAATAAAAAGATAGGAAATTCATCAAAATTTGCTCTAGGGAGTGTTTTCATATGAAATTTGCAACGATTGGAACGAGCATGATTACTGAACGCTTTATCGAAGCGGCTGCTGAGAGCGGAAAACTCACATTAAAGGCGGTTTATTCAAGAGATTTAGAGAAGGCAACACGCTTTGCGAATCAATATGATGTGAAACTCGTATTTAATCAGCTGGAGCAATTGGCGACCTGTGAGGAAATTGAGGTAGTCTACATAGCCTCTCCAAATTCCATTCATTATGAGCAGGCTATCTTCTTAATGGAGCACGGTAAGCATATTATCTGTGAAAAACCGATGTTTACGAGTATGAAGGAATGGGAGAATGCCTTTGAGACAGCAAGGAAGAATAATGTCTTTTTATTCGAGGCGATGAGAACGATTCATGCGCCGAATTTCAGCGTCTTGAAGAATAATCTAGGACGTGTCGGCCAAATTAGAAGCGTTAACCTGCAATATATGAAGTACTCTTCTCGTTACGATCAATACTTGGAAGGGGAAGTTCCGAATATCTTCTCAGCTAAATACGCAGGGGGAGCGCTGGTCGACTTAGGTATTTACCCGCTCTACATGGCAATCTCTTTATTCGGAGAGCCAGATTCAAGCATTTATGTTCCCGTTATGCTCGATAGCGGGGTTGATGGAGGCGGTACACTTGTCCTCCAATACGTAGATTTTGTCTGCACGATTGTTTGCTCCAAAATCACCGATTCATATGGTTCAAATGAAATTCACGGCGAGAAGGGCAATATCATCTTCCCTGGGTCAGGGACCGTTGAAAAAATTGAGTTCATTGACCGGGAAACAAAGGTATGTGAGCCATTTTCCATCGAACAAACCAATAATGACATGGTGTATGAAATCGAGACATTCACCGATATCATCAAGACAGGCGATGAGGAACGCTATGTAGAACTAGCCAATCTGAGCGGAATTGTCTTAAATATAATGGAACATACAAGGAAGCAGTGCGGCATCATCTTTGGGCCGGACAAGCAATAAAACTAGAATCAGCAAGAGGCGGCCAGTTAGTGCTGTCTCTTTTTGTTTGAATCATACACACAATATCCATAAAATTCATGTTTGTTTAAATGGAATGGTGGAATGTAAGAGGAGAGGAAGTCTGTCTAAAAAATTTCTAAATGAGGTGGATTGAAATGAGTACAATTCGAGACATGGTCAACAAAGCTTTTTCCTTTGGTTTAGGAGCTGCCATTGTCAGCAAGGAACAGATTGAAAAGTATGTTGATGAAATGGTTAAGCGCGGCGATGTATCTGAACAGGAATCAAAACAAATGGTGAATGATTTAGTGCAGCGCGGTGAGGAGCGCCAGAAAGAGGTCGAACAACAAATTAACATGAAGGTTAAGCTGCGCCTTCAGGAAATGGATATTGCAACGAAAGAGGATATCGCAAGACTTGAGCAAAGAATTGCTGCGTTAGAAGCAAAACAGGATTAAGCGTCATTAGAGGACCAATAGAGTAGGGGTGGATGCAAGTGTTGAATAAGAGGATACGCCATTTTAATCGCTATCAAGATATTATTCGTGCCATGATTCATAACGGTTTTGGCTCTATAGCGGAAGAGCTTGGGCTGGCTGATATGCTTCCTTTTGGCGGCAAGTGGATTTTTGAAGGGAAGGATGTTAAAGAAAAGCCAGCGGGTGAGCGTATCCGGCTGATTTTAGAGGAGCTTGGTCCAACCTATATCAAGCTCGGACAAATGATGAGTACCCGCCCTGATATCGTCCCGGCTGCCATTATCCTTGAGCTTGAGAAGCTTCAGGATAAGGTACGGGAATTTCCCTTCGATGAAGTAAAGGCCATCATTGAGGACGAATTAGAGCTGCCGCTCGAGGAATTGTTTACTGAATTTAATCCAGTTCCAATTGCGGCAGCCTCTATTGGTCAAGTACATAAAGCTATTCTTCCATCAGGTGATATTGTGGCAGTGAAGGTACAGAGACCTAATATCACGAAAACCATTGATACGGATCTTGAAATTCTGCATAACCTCGCCCGTATTGCAGAGAAGCGGTATCATTGGGCGAGAGATTATGGCATTAATGATATCGTCGATGAATTTTCCCTCTCTCTGAACATGGAGCTTGACTACGGGATTGAGGGACGAAATGCCGAGAAGATTGCCGCTCAATTCAAAGATGATGATATGATCCGCATCCCGGAGGTTTATTGGGATTACTCCACAAAAAGAGTTCTTACAATGGAGTTTGTGGAGGGGATTAAAATCAATGATGTGAAAAGCCTTGATGAGATTGGCTTTGACCGCTGTCTGCTGAGCAAGCGTTTCACAGAGGCGATGATGAAACAAATCCTCGACGAAGGCTTGTTTCATGCTGACCCGCATCCCGGAAATGTGTTTGTCCAGCCCGGCGATCGGCTTGTCTTTCTTGACTTTGGCAATATCGGCCGAATTAATGCTGAGATGAAGTATGAATTCGCCTCCCTGCTGATGGCGCTGCGAAAGGGGAATACTGATTTTGTCGTACGCTCCATTTTGAAGATTGGGATTACGCCGGATGACATAAACTACGATCAGCTAAAAGCGGATGTGCAGGAATTCATTGATAATTATTACGGGCAGAATTTAAATAAGATCAGCATCAGCGACGTCATCAATGATTTCTTCACCCTCACCTATCTGCATCATATCCGTATTCCATCAGATTTGACGATGCTTGGCAAAACCTTTTTAGCTGTTGAGGGTGTTGTGGAAACTCTTTATCCGGAATACAATATCCTTGATGTCGTCGAGCCTTTTGGCGACCATTTAGTCAAGGAACGCTTCCAGCCGAAAAATATTGCAGAGATGATCTTTAATAAGGTCGTCGACTATTCTGATTTCTTCTCAGAAATGCCTCGCAGCCTGAAAGATTTGACGAATAAATTAAAAGATGGCAAATTTAGTGTGCAGATTAAAGTACCGCAGCTTGAAACGTTTTTGGCAAAGATGGATAAGATGGCGAACCAACTATCCTATGCAATCATCCTGCTGTCCTTCAGCATTATCATGGCAGGCCTGGTCATTGGCTCCTCAACCAGAGGCGGAACCAACATCCTGTGGCAGATTCCGATTATCGAAATTGGGTTTGTCATTGCGACGGTCATGGTTCTCTATCTCCTCTATTCCATCTTCCGATCTGGGCGGTTTTGAGAGGGAGGGTTAGAATGGCGAAAGGAAAGACAAATGCACTCAGGATACTTGACCAAAGGAAAGTATCCTATGAATTACTTCAATATAATCCTGAGGATGGCAAGATTGATGGGATATCTGTTGCTCTTAAGATTGGCGAGGATGCCCGTTATGTGTTCAAAACATTGGTGACAATCTCCGCAGCCAAAAATCTATACGTATTCGTCATACCAGTTATGGCTGAACTCGATTTAAAGCGGGCAGCACGAGCAGCGGGAGAGAAAAAAATCGACATGCTGTCTGTCGCGGATTTGCAGAAATACACAGGCTATATACGCGGCGGCTGTTCACCGGTCGGGATGAAAAAGCAATATCCAACTTTCATCGATAAGAAGGCAGAGGAGGAAGGAATCATTATCGTTTCTGCCGGCAAGATTGGCATGCAAATGAAGATCCATCTGGATGATTTGTTGAATGTAACCAAAGGGCAAACAGCAGCTGTCATCCATGAAGAATGAAGAAAGGCTTTTAACAAGCCTTTTATTTTTTTGTCTATATTCCCGAATTCCATGATTTACCTATTGGGCATATGATAAAATCAGATGGAACAATAATCCTGTTTAATTGGAGGAGAATTGACGGATGAGAAAAGAATACAAGCACTTTGAAACGGCAGCCGTCCATGCCGGATATGATACAAAAAAGCATGTAGGCAGTCTATCCACACCGATTTACCAAACCTCAACATTCACTTTTGATACAGCGGAGCAAGGCGAGGCACGCTTTGCTGGAACAGAAGAAGGCTATATTTACTCCCGCCTCGGAAACCCGACTGTTCAAGCACTTGAAGAAAAGGTGGCTGTCCTAGAAGGAGCTGAAGATTGCGCCGCTTTCGCATCAGGAATGGGAGCGGTTTCAGCTGTTTTAATTGAACTGTCAAAAGCAAATGACCATATCCTCTGCTCCCTTGGTGTGTATGGATGCACCTTTGACTTACTGGTCTTGCTAAAGGATAAATATGCGATTGATTATGATTTCAGCCCGATGGAATCAGAAGAGCAAATTCGAAACAGCATTCGTCCAGAGACGACCTGTATCTTTGTCGAAACACCCATTAACCCAACGATGCGCGTCATTGACCTAGAGATGGTTTCGCGCGTGGCCAAGGAATACGGCATTCCCGTCGTTGTCGACAACACATTTCCATCTCCATATCTCCAATCACCACTTGCACTCGGATGTGATGTTGCTCTCCATAGCGCAACCAAATACATTGGGGGACATGGAGATGTCGTCGCCGGTCTGGTTGCCGGAAAAAAATCCTTTATCACTAATCTCAAAAAGAACAGCCTGAAAGATATCGGCAGCATCATGTCTCCATTTGACGCATGGCTTCTTTTGCGCGGTCTCAAAACCCTGCCCGTCCGCATGGACCGCCACAGTGAAAATGCCATCAAGATCAATGAACAGCTGCTAAATCACCCGCAAGTCGGGCAAGTGTATTTTCCATGGAATAAAGATAATGCCGGACATGAAGCTGCCATTAAACAAATGAAGCAGCCAGGAGGAGTCATCTCCTTCGAACTAAAAGAAGGAGGGAAACGAGAAGCACAAGCTTTCCTTAACAAGCTCCAACTCATCAAAATTGCCGTCAGTCTGGGAGATGTGGAAACACTCATCTCTCATCCAGCCTCCATGACCCATGCTGTCATTCCAGAAAAAGACCGCCTCTCCATGGGCGTCACCGATCAGCTGATCCGTCTCTCTGTCGGTCTTGAATCGTGGGAGGATATTTGGGCAGATATTGAGCAAGCGTTAGAAGGGTAATAGCTTATTAGAGACTTTTTTGAGGAATGCATGATTTTTTATATAGAATTTAACAAGCCGGAGAGTGCTGACAGAACTTCATGCAACGATATTTCTGAAGAGAAGAATAGGCAGCAGGGGCGATGTGTTATACTTTAAGTAGCGTCTATAGCGATATGTATGAGTTTATTTACCTTTATTCAGCAAAGAGCTTACCACTTCGACCGGTGTGGAGATGAATGCCAAATGAGAGTGCAAACTCAGGGTGGGATAAAGGTAAAGTCTTTGGCAGATTACCGAATGGTTGAAAGCCGAATGACTCCGATCCATGTTAATCGGAGGGTATCAATTGATTTAAAGATGAAGTGAGGATTAGACAATGGCTGCGAGAGAGAAGAAAAACAAGACAAGTATAAAAGATGTAGCGGCAATGGCGGAGGTATCTACAGCAACTGTCTCTCATGTAATCAATGGAACTAGATATGTATCTGAAGAAGTAACGACAAAGGTAAAAGAGGCCATGAAGGAATTAAATTATGTTCCTAACCCTGTTGCAAGAACATTAAGGAGCCAGAATTCGCATTTAGTCGGATTAATTGTACCAGTTAAAGAATTTACAGATACAGCTAATGCTTTTTTTATGATTGTCGCTCAAGGTATCGAACAAACATTATCAAAGAACGGGTATAAATTAATTCTATGTAACTCCTACGAAAATCCTGATTTAGAAAAAGAACATATTCAAATGTTCCATAATCAGTTAGTGGACGGAATCATTCTAGTACCAACCGGAAATGATTATTCTTATCTAGCTGACCTGCCGATTAATAATGATTCACCCATTGTCTTCATTGACCGAAAACCCCAGAACTACCAAGGGAATTGTGTGTTAACCGATAATTTTCAAGGTGCGTATGCTGCTGCGAAGCATCTCATCGAAAAGGGGCATAAACATATCGGGTTTATAACGGGGGAATTAGGTTTAACAACAAGTGATAAACGTTTAGAGGGATATAAGCAAGCCCTTGCAGATCATCATTTATCCTTTAATGAGAAGTATGTGAAAATAGGAAATGCTTCTTTAGAAGATGGATACAGAATAGCGAAAGAGTTTATGGAGCAAAAAGAGGTCAGCGCACTCTTTGTTGCAAATAATGTGATGACAATGGGAGCTATTTCATACTTCCAAGAGCATTACATCAAAATTCCTGATGAAATGGCCATCATAGGATTTGATGATTATGAATGGATGAAAATCATTAATCCATCGTTAACAACCGTTAAACAACCAGCTTATGAAATGGGACAGAAAGCTGCTGAGGTCATTTTGGATTGCATCAAAAATAAGCAAGAAAAACCGACAGATTACATGTTAGATACATCCTTGATTATTCGAAGATCTAGTTAAGATCATTATTCAAGACCTATAGATGGACACATATTTAGTGTCGGACCTATAGGTCTTTTTTTATTTTTTTATGCATGGAACAATTTTCTTCTTGCTTAATCATGAAAGCGCTTTTATTATTAAGTTAAGCAATAAAGTAAACGTTTACGTAAACGTTTACGTAATTTGTTGAAAGAGTTATAAACAGAAAGGGAAGTGGTAGGGTATGAAAATAGGAGCAAAACGAAATTATTGGTTATTAAGTGCATTTTTCTTTTTTTACTTCTTTACATGGTCTTCCTGTATGTCTTTATTTTCTATTTGGTTAAGTCAAGATATTCAGTTAAGCGGTGCTAGTACAGGGATTATCTTCTCAGCAAACGCAATCGTAGCATTAATTATGCAACCGCTTTATGGAGTAATCTCTGACAAGATTGGCTTAAAGAAACATATCCTTTGGTTTATTACTGCATTACTTGTTTTATCAGGTCCTTTCTTCATCTATATTTATGGACCATTATTGAAATACAACATTTTATTAGGTGCTATCGTAGGCGGTATGTTCCTAGGTGCTGCCTTCCAAGCAGGCTGTGGAGCAGTAGAATCATATATTGAAAAAATAGGTCGTAAGTGTGACTTTGAATATGGGAAATCAAGAATGTGGGGCTCTTTAGGATGGGCAGCAGCGACTTTCTTCGCAGGACAGCTATTTAACATCAATCCTAATATTAATTTCTGGTTAGCTTCAGGTTCAGCTTTATGTTTAGTATTGATCTTATTAATGACAAAAGTAGATTTAACAGGTTCTTCGGATATTACTACTCAAGAGCCCATTAAGATGAAGGATGTCTTTGGATTGTTAAAACTGAAAAAGTTCTGGTTCTTCGTCATGTATGTATTTGGCGTAGTATGTTTCTATTCGGTGTATGATCAACAATTCCCTACATATTATGCTTCTTTATTCTCTGACATTTCTAAAGGAAACCAATTATACGGTTACTTGAATTCATTCCAAGTATTTTTGGAAGCAGGCATGATGTTCGCTGCACCATTTATTGTAAACAAAATTGGAGCAAAAAAATCGTTGCTCTTAGCTGGCTTTATCATGGCGACACGTATTATTGGTTCAGGTTTGGCCTTTGAACCAATCGGCATATCTTGTATGAAACTGCTTCATGCTCTCGAATTGCCGATTATGTTAATTGCGATTTTTAAATACCTGGCTCAGCATTTTGATAATCGCTTATCTTCAACTCTTTATTTAGTAGGTTTCCAATTCTCAAGTGCGATTGCTGCTGCATTTCTATCACCAGTATTTGGTTCTTTATACGACACAATAGGATTCAGTCATGTGTACTTCATCATTGGTGGAATTGTGCTGACATTTAATATTATTTCCTGCTTTACATTAACCAAGGATGTAAAAGAAGAAGTGCAAATGAATAGACAAGCTAAAGCATCTTAATAGAAAACTTGAAAAGGAACGTGATTTATATGACGACTGTCACAATGGCTAATAATGCAATTAATCAAGCAAATGAGGCTCTTCAAGAAGCCGTAAAAAAAATGAAAAAGGATTGGCGTTTAGGCTATCATATTGCCGCGCCAGCTAACTGGATTAATGATCCAAATGGTCTTGTGTTTTTTAAAGGTGAATACCATGCATTTTATCAGCATTATCCATATGGAGAGAGCTGGGGGCCAATGCATTGGGGCCACGCCAAAAGTAAGGATTTAGTTCACTGGGAGCATCTTCCAGTGGCCTTGGCACCTGACCATGATTATGATCGCGATGGGTGCTTTTCCGGGAGTGCTATTGTAAAGGATGATATGCTCTATTTAATTTATACAGGCCATGTATGGGTTGATCAATCAAAAGATATTGCGATTCAGACACAGTGCATCGCTTCAAGCAAAGATGGCATTCACTTCGAGAAGTATGAAAATAACCCAGTAATTAGAGACATTCCAGAAGACAGTACAGGGCATGTCCGTGATCCGAAAATCTGGGAAAAAGATGGCCTTTACCATATTGTATTGGGCAACAGAACGAAAGATGATATTGGTCGAGTTATTCACTATACTTCAAAGGATTTAATCGATTGGGAGTATGAAGGCGTATTGGCGCAAAATGAAAGTAACTTGGGATATATGTGGGAATGTCCAGATTTCTTTGAGCTAGATGGAAAGGATGTTCTGCTATTCTCTCCTCAAGGAATGAAAGCAGAAGGAGACTCTTACAATAACCTTTTCCAAACAGGGTATTTAATCGGATCTTACAATGAAACCACGAAGAAATTTGAGCATGGTGATTTCCACGAAATCGATCATGGCCATGACTTCTATGCGGTACAGACATTACATGATGATCAAGGTCGTCGAATTGCTATAGGATGGATGGATATGTGGGAATCTGAAATGCCGACTAAAGAGCATGGATGGTGTGGAGCTTTAACACTACCAAGGGAGTTATCTTTATCTGCTGAAGGAAACATAATCATGAAGCCAGTTGCCGAGCTGAAAGGCCTTCGTGAACAGGAACTAGAAGTGAATGTGGCCTCTATTTCAAATGAAGTTATTAAAACACCGATAAACCAAGAACTGCTCGAGCTTAAAGCTGAATTCTCACTAAAAAACCTTACGGCAAAGGAATTCGGAATCAAGGTGAGATGCAGTGAAGATGGAACGGAAGAGACCTCCATTGGCATTGATGTAGAGCATAGTAAGCTTATACTTAATCGCGAGCACTCTGGTGCAGGAGTAAAAGGTATCCGCCAGACGGCTATCAATTTAGAAGGCGATACAGTTATTCTTCACCTCTATCTTGACCGATCATCGATTGAAGTATTTGCAAACGAAGGTACTACCACAATGACAAGTAGAATCTATCCAAAGAAAACAAGTTTAAATGTTCAATTCTACGCTGAAGATGGAAAAGTAAATCTTAAATCTGTGCAGGCTTGGAAACTAGCTGATATCTGGGAATAATCACAAAATATCACAGCCACATTCAATCCTTATGGATGTGGCTGTCATTTATATAGAAAGAACTAAAATACAGAATGTCAGGTGATAACATGTCCAAATTAGTGAGTATCGGTGAAGTGTTAATTGACTTTATCCCTCAAGAAAACGGGGTAGGATTAAAGGACGTCAATCGTTTTGAAAAAGCACCTGGTGGTGCACCAGCAAATGTAGCTGCTGCGGTATCCCGATATGGGCAATCGGCTAAGATGGTTACGAAATTAGGTGAAGATGCATTTGGTGACTTTCTAATAGATACTTTAGAGAATGCTGGGGTCGACACTAAATCGGTATTAAGAACAAGCGAAGCTAATACAGGGTTGGCCTTTGTTTCATTGAACAGTGACGGAGAACGAGATTTTAGCTTCTATCGTAATCCTTCTGCCGATTTATTATTACAAGCAGAAGAAATAGAAGACAATTTAATGGAACAAGGCGATATTCTTCACTTCTGTTCAGTCGATTTAGTAGAATCACCCATGAAATATGCTCATGAAAAGTTAATTAAACAGACTCATAGGAATAAAGGGATTATTAGTTTTGACCCTAATGTCCGTTTACCGCTCTGGAATGACCACGAAAGCTGCAGAAAGACGATATTAGCCTTTCTCCCTCAATCTCATATTGTGAAGGTTTCAGATGAAGAATTGGAATTCATAACAGGAATAAAGGATGAATCTGCGGGCTTACAATCACTATTTACTGGGCATGTTAAGGTCGTGGTATATACAAAAGGGAGCAAAGGCGCCTACATCATCACTAGAAACCATTCAACCTTTAAAGAAGCATATAAAGTTACCGCTGTGGATACAACAGGTGCAGGAGATGCGTTCATTGGAGGATTTTTATCTTGTTTACTACGTGATGGCGTGACAATTAACAATCTAGAGAAATATGCTGAAGAACATAGTAATCATCTTCTAACCTTTTCAAATGCAAGCGGAGCACTTACGACTACTAAAAAAGGCGGAATTAGCGCACTACCAACGCTAGAAGAAATTCTCGCTATGCTATAAAAACCAAATAGACAAAATGATCATGTCCGAGTCAAAATGGCTCGGCTTTCTTGTTTGTAAGGGGTTGAAGAGTGGGGGAGAGGGTGGACAAAGGGGGGGAATCGTCAGAGAAAGCCCACCCAATGCCCGGGCAAGGGGGATGAAGGGTGGACATTGTCAGAGAAAGCCCACCCAACTCCCACGCAAAGGGGGGAAAGGGTGGACAAAGGGTGGGAATCGTCAGAGAAAGCCCATCCAACTCCCACGCAAAGGGGGGAAAGGGTGGACAAAGGGTGGGAATCGTCAGAGAAAGTCCACCCAACCCCCAGGCAAGGGGGATGAAGGGTGGACAAAGGGTGGGAATCGTCAGAGAAAGCCCACCCAATGCCCAGGCAAAGGGGGGAAAGGATGGACAAAGGGTGGACATCGTCAGAGAAAGCCCACCCAACTCCCACGGAAAGGGGGGAAAGGGTGGACATCGTCAGAGAAAGCCCATCCAATGCCCAGGCAAGGGGGATGAAGGGTGGACAAAGGGTGGGCATCGTCAGAGAAAGCCCACCCAACCCCCATGCAAAGGGGGGAAAGGATGGTCAAAGGGTGGACATCGTCAGAGAAAGCCCACCCAACCCCTATACAAATGGGCCAAAGGTGCCTCAGGCATCCTCATTCCCAAACAAAAAAGCCGAATCACCCATTATGATTCAGCCTTCATTGTTTCCATAACAGCCCGCGACATGATTTCTACGCCAATCATCAAACAGGAATGGTCAAAGGTCATATGCGGATGGTGCAGGCCGGGGGTGAGATCGGCGCCGAGTGCGAGCATGGTTGCTTTGATGTTTGGACGTAATTTTGTGTAGAAGTGAAAATCGTCGCTGCCTGGGGTGACAACGGTTTTGTGTAATCCTTTTCTGCCGAGAGTGTCGATGATGGCGGTTTCCATATGGTTGGCAGCTTCTTTTGAGATGATGGAAGCCGTTGTGTCTGGCTGGTGTTCTTGTTCAATGGTGATTCCGTACCATTCCTCAAGTGCTTGGATGGAGCGCTGGATTTCAACTTTGAGGTGGTTAAGGTCTTCGTTTGATTGAGCCCTGGCGTCAATGCCGAAAATGGCGTTGCCGGGGATGATGTTTAAGTTCTCCCCGCCTGCTTCAAAACGGGTCAGTTTGACGGAGTGCGGGTTCATGGGTGATAGTTTGATTTGGCTGAGCAATTGGTTGAGCATCATGCCGGTTTCGATGGCGCTTGTGCCGAGGTGGGGCCTGGCTCCATGGGCGTCTTCACCGATGATTTTGCCGAGGATGTGATGGCTTGCCCCATGATTGATAGCAGGGGCGGCGGCTCCGAGCGGCAGTTCCTCGATTGGGCGCAGGTGGAGGCCGAATAAATAATCGACATCATCTACGACGCCGAGCTTTGTGACAGCGATAGCTCCCTCGCCTGTTTCCTCGGCAGGCTGAAAGATGAAACGGATGGTGCCTTTCAAGCCGCCGATGCTGTCTTTTAAGAGTGCTGCTGTTCCAAGAACGATGGACATATGGGCATCATGCCCGCAGGAATGGACAGCCTGGAAAGAGCCATCCTTCTCCTGCCAGAGTGCGTCCATATCCGCGCGGATGGCGATGACGGGCCGTCCGGTGCCGATTTCAGCAATTAAGCCAGGGAAGGAGGGAAATGGGGTGCATTTGAGTCCATCTTCGCTTAGTCGCTGAAGGATATATGCGGCAGTTTCTTTCTCGTTCCAGCTTACCTCTGGGTGGGAATGAAGATGGGAGTATGTTGAATGTACGTGCGGTTCGAGATGCTTCAATTTCTTCTTCAAGATTGGGGTATCCTTTCCACTTGTGAATTTTGGTATTAGGATAGTTTACGCAATTACTGCAGGAAGTTTCCGTCTTCTAAAATTTGTATATTATTTTAACTATTTTGCCAACTTATGTACAATAAAAAGATAGACACTCATTTTTAGGGGGCGGAAGAATGAATACATTAGATGAAATTATGGCCTACAATCGTGAATTTGTAGATAAGAAGGAATATACGCCATATAAGACCGATAAGTTTCCTGACAAGAAGATGGTTGTCATTAGCTGTATGGATACGAGGTTGGTGGAGCTGCTGCCGAAGGCGATGAATATTTCCAATGGAGATGTGAAGATCATCAAGACGGCAGGAGCTATTGTGAATCATCCGTTTGGGAGTGTGATGCGTTCTGTGCTTGTGGCCATTCATGCACTTGGTGCGGAGGAAGTGTTTGTCGTTGGACATGAGGATTGCGGGATGTCCACGATTGATCCTGATGTGTTCATTGATAAAATGAAAGACAATGGGGTGCCGGAGGAAACATTCCAGACATTAGAGAATGTAGGCATTAAGGTGAACAGCTGGGTGAAAGGATTCTCTAATGTTCAGGAAAGTGTGAATGAGAGCGTGAATTTGATTAAGAATCATCCCTTAATTCCGGCTCATATTCCTGTGACAGGGATGGTGATTAATCCGGAGACTGGGAAGCTGTCTATTGTGACCGATGGTTATGAAGTTCTTGATGAAAAATAAATAAATTTAACACCCCCGGATGTTTCATCCGGGGGTGTTTGGTTAATCAGTCTTCTGCTTTTCAGGCTTAAATTTCTTCTCGCTTGAGGAGGATTGCTTCGTGTCATGCTTGTGCCGTTCTTCCTTATTCTCCTGACGTAGGTCCTCGATCGGAATCGGGTCTACGTTTTGCTCTTCCTCAAATTTATCTAGTATATGCTCTTTATCTGTGAGTGTATGTTCCGGATTATCCATTTTACCCCTAGATAATTGCTTTTTGTCTTTTGACATAGCGACATCATCTCCCATTTGTGGTTTTCTTTTCTTTACCCTGAATATGGAAGATTATGCATGGAAGCACTCTTTGTGAATCGTGAAGGCTTCAAGCGCTTTGCGGTCAATCTCAAAGCCTGTACCAGGATTTTCTGGTACTTCAATATAGCCATTTGATACAACAACCTCTGGAATGGTGATATCCTGATGCCAGTAATTTTGGGTGCTGGAGATATCTCCAGGGAGATTGACTGCATTCATGGAAGCAAGGGCAATCGTATGTGCCCGGCTGATTCCCGTCTCGAGCATTCCTCCGCACCAGACGTCAATGCCAGCTTCCTCACATAGCTTGAGAATTTTCAAGGATTCAGATAGTCCGCCGACGCGTCCGATTTTCAGATTGATGACCTGGCAGCTGCCGAATTGGATTGCTTGCAGGGCGTCATGAGCGGATTGGATGCTTTCATCAAGGCAGATTTTTGTGTGTAATTCTTTTTGCAACAGAGCATGCTCGTATAAGTCATTATAGGCAAGCGGCTGTTCAATCATCATTAAATCATATTGGTCAAGCCCGCGAAGTCGTTCTAAGTCTGCCAATGTATAGGCTGAGTTGGCATCTGCCATGATTGGAAGGCTTGGATAGCGAGTGCGGACCTTGCTGATGAGCGATAGATCCTGGCCAGGCTTAATCTTTAATTTGATACGCTTATAGCCCTGTTTAAGAGCCTCGTCAATAGTACTGAAAAGCTCCTCATCTGTTTCCTTCAAGCCGATACTAATACCTGCTTCAATTCGTTTCTTCTCTCCGCCTAAAGCCTTTGCCAGTGAAAGACCGTTCTTCTTCGCATAAAGATCCCAGACAGCTCCTTCCAAAGCGCTTTTCGCCATTGGGTTTCGCCGTACAGGAGCGAAGAGGGCGGTTAGATCATCCGGGTGGCGGATTGGCTTATTCATTACGGAGGGGATGAGTACATCCTTTAATAGGTGCGCACATGTATAAATGGTTTCTTCCGTGTACCAAGGATGTTCGAAGGCAACACATTCTCCCCATCCTGTTAGTCCATCCTCCAGAACGGCTTCGATGATAATAAAGCGCCGATCTTTCACAGTACTGAAGCTATTGGTGAATGGGTTCTTTAGCTTCATCTGTATATGATGAAGATTTATTTCTTTTATTCGCATTTGCTAACACCCCTTAATCTCCTTCAAGTATCCCAAATCCACCTTTGCTTTCGCAACAAATAGAATGAACGGAATATTCTAACTTTAACTGGTATAATGGAAAGAAATGAGTGAGATTTTGAAGTGGGGGTCGCTATGAGTATAGGGCATTGGAATACAAAAGAAGGTATTTTAGACATATTGCTCCGATTGGTGAGAGTTCCAAGTGTGACAGGTACAAGGGGAGAGCTTCGGATGGAGGAGGAGATTGTCTCTATCCTAATGGAATTGCCATATTATCAGCAGCATCCCGAGTATATTTTCAAAAAGGCAATTAAGCATGATGTGCTTGAGCGGAAGGCTGTTGCCTGTTTGTATAAAGGAAATAATGAAGCTAATCGTACGATCATTCTATTAAGCCATTATGACGTGGTTGGGGTAGAGGACTTTGGGCGGCTTACATCATTGGCCTTTTCACCAATTGATTATACAAGAGCATTGGAGCGGGAGGAGCTGCCAGAGGATGCCAAGGAGGATCTCCAGTCAGGTGAATGGATCTTCGGCAGGGGCATCATGGATATGAAAGCCGGACTAGCTGCGCAGATGGCTTTGATATCAGAGGTTTGTCAGAAAGAGGATCTTGGATACAATCTTTTGCTATTGGCAACCCCGGATGAAGAACGTTATTCAGCAGGAATGTTTGCCGGGGTCGAATTATTGGATGAGATTCGCTCGCAATATGGATTGAATTATGAACTGACGATTTGTTCAGAGCCGAGCTTTGGAGCGTATCCTGGTGATCGGTCAAAGTATTTCTATACTGGATCGGTTGGAAAAATGCTTCCGCTTATCTATTGTATAGGGACGGAAACGCATGTAGGGGAGCCGTTAGAAGGACTGAATGCTGCATGGATGGCGAGTGTGTATGCTGAGAGAGCCGAGCTTGCGACAGTCTTTCTTGAACAGGCACAAGGGGAACGGAATCCTCTGCCAACGACTCTAAAGCTGACAGACTTGAAGGAATCCTATGATGTTCAAACACCGACGAGTGCCTATATCCTGCTAAATATCTTGACACTCCTTCAAACCCCGGAGGAAGTGATGGGCAAGCTGAAGAAAATCGGTCAGGACAGCAGTGAGTACATTGGAGAACGATTGGAGAAAACGTATCAAGCATTGGGCTATGAAGATGGAGTCAGTGCACGCAAGATTGTTAAGCCACAGGTGTATACGTATTGGGAGTTATATGAAAAGGGGCTAAAGGAGCATGGAAGTGCATTCCGTCAGGCCATTGAAGAGCATGTGAAGAAGCTTGAACAGGATTTAGGAGCCAATATGGGGAAATTGACAGCGGCCATTGCAGGAGTGATTTCTTCCTATTTTAAGTCGTTGGCACCCTTCTACTTAATTATGCTTTCACCTCCTTATTATCCTCATGTGTACTTAAAGGATGGAGAAAGGGATGAGCGTGCTAGAGCAGTAGTTGCTGGCTGCATCGATAAGGCGAAGAAGGATTATAATGAAGAGATTGGAATCATATCTTATTTCCCTGGCCTATCGGATGTAAGTTATTTCCGTCTCCGCGACAGAGATAAGGTTGCTAAGGTGCTGGAGAAGGAGATGCCTTTATATGGTGAGGGTTATGATATACCGCTTGAATTAATTGCCGGTCTTGATGTGCCGACAGTGAATATTGGTCCATATGGCAAGGATGCTCATAAACGGACAGAGCGATTGCATATTCCATTTTCTACGGAAGTATTGCCAGCTCTTCTCAAACATGCGGTGTACATGTATTAATCATATTTCCTCCTTGATGTGGCACACTAGGAAGCAAAAGGAGGGATGAGATCATGAGCAGAGGCGTCGGCTTTAATCATAAGAAGAAAGGCCATCCAGGCGAGTTTCCGCATCATGCGGAAACAGGCGGTAATCATGAGATTCATAAAACAGAGGAAGAGTACATTGTAACAAAGGAAGCATTTAAGAACCGAGTCAAAGAAAAAGAAAGCTGAAGAAAATGAAAAGGCTGCCATCTAATTGGCAGCCTTTTATAGTACAGTTTTGTTTTTTCGACATTTTTTTATGTAACAGTTTGGCGAAAAATAGCGATTTTAAAAATGGTAAAAATTAATAAACTTCCAAAACCCTTGATATATAAGGATTGTTAACATTTTCACAAGATGTTCAAAAAAATGTTGTTCACAAAATCACATTTTGGGTGTATCATTTGATTATAGATAACTGTTATACAAAAAATAATCATTAACTCAATCATTTGACGCATAAAAAAATGCAGGATAATGGAGGTTTCAAAATGGAACAAGTATTAACGAAAGTACAAGACGCATGGAGAGGATTTGCTGGTGGAGACTGGCAGAAAGAAGTTAACACACGTGACTTCATCATGAAAAACATCACTCCATACACTGGAAATGACGAATTCTTAGCAGGTCCAACAGAAGCAACTAACCAACTATGGGCACAAGTAATGGATCTTACAAAACAAGAACGCGAAGCAGGCGGCGTGCTTGATCTCGATTCTAAAGTAGTATCTACTATTACTTCCCACGGTCCAGGATACTTAAATAAAGAGCTTGAAACGATTGTTGGTTTCCAAACTGACAAACCATTCAAACGCTCACTTCAACCATTCGGCGGAATCCGCATGGCAGTAAATGCTGCTGAATCTTACGGTTTCACAGTTGATGAAGAAGTACAAAAAATCTTTACTGACTACCGCAAAACACATAACCAAGGCGTATTCGATGCTTACACAGACGAAATGAAGCTTGCTCGTAAAGCTGGTATCATCACTGGTCTTCCAGATGCTTACGGACGTGGACGCATCATCGGTGACTACCGTCGTGTAGCTCTATATGGTGTAGACTTCTTGATCTCTGAGCGTAAAACAGAATTGAAAAACTTTGGTGCGAGAACAATGTCTGAGGATGTTATTCGCCAACGTGAAGAATTGAGCGAACAAATTCGCGCATTAAACGAATTAAAACAATTAGCTGAAATCTACGGCTTCGATATCTCTAAACCAGCTACAAATGCGAAAGAAGCTGTTCAATGGTTATACTTCGGTTACCTTGCAGCAATCAAGGAGCAAAATGGTGCGGCAATGTCTCTAGGACGTACATCTTCATTCCTAGATATCTACATTGAGCGTGACCTTCGTGAAGGTACATTAACAGAAGTTGAAGCACAAGAGATCGTTGACCACTTCATCATGAAGCTGCGTCTTGTGAAATTTGCTCGTACTCCTGATTACAACCAATTGTTCAGCGGTGACCCAACATGGGTAACAGAATCAATCGGTGGTATGGCATTAGACGGCAGAACACTTGTTACAAAGAACTCCTTCCGTTTCTTGCACACATTATCTAACCTTGGACCAGCTCCAGAGCCAAACTTGACTGTATTATGGTCTACTAAGCTTCCTGAAGGATTCAAGAAGTTCTGTGCTAAAATGTCTATCGAAACTAGTGCAATTCAGTACGAAAACGATGACATCATGATCAAAGAATATGGTGATGACTACGGTATCGCATGCTGCGTATCTGCTATGCGTATCGGTAAACAAATGCAATTCTTCGGCGCTCGTGCGAACCTTGCGAAAGCATTGCTTTACGCTATCAACGGCGGTGTCGATGAAAAACTTAAAATTCAAGTAGCTCCTAACTTCGCGCCAATCACATCTGATGTGCTTGATTTCGATGAAGTAATGGAGAAATTCGATAGCATGATGGAATGGCTTGCAGAGCTTTACATCAACACATTGAACGTTATTCACTACATGCATGATAAATACAGCTACGAGCGCATTGAAATGGCTCTTCACGATGTTGAGATCCTTCGCACAATGGCGGCTGGTATCGCTGGATTGTCTGTAGCGGCTGACTCCTTAAGTGCCATCAAATATGGTAAAGTAGAAGTAATCCGTGACGAAAACGGCCTTGCAGTTGATTTCAAAACAACTGGCGATTTCCCTAAATACGGAAACAACGATGATCGCGTAGACAGCATGGCAGTAGATCTTGTTAAACGCTTCATGATCAAATTGAAAAAACATAAAACTTACCGTGACTCTGTTCACACACAATCTGTTCTTACAATTACTTCCAACGTAGTGTATGGTAAGAAAACAGGTAACACACCAGATGGACGTCGCGCTGGCGAGCCATTCGCTCCTGGTGCAAACCCAATGCACGGACGTGATACAAAAGGTGCTCTTGCTTCCCTATCATCTGTAGCAAAGCTTCCATATGAGTACTCTTTAGATGGTATCTCTAACACATTCTCTATGGTGCCAAAAGCGCTTGGTCGTGATGAAGAACAACGTGTAGCGAACCTCGCGGCAATCCTTGATGGTTATGCAGCAAACACTGGTCACCACCTAAACATCAACGTGTTCAACCGTGATACATTGCTTGATGCGATGGAACACCCAGAAGAGTATCCGCAATTGACAATCCGTGTATCCGGATATGCGGTTAACTTCATCAAGTTGACTCGTGAGCAGCAAATCGATGTTATCAACCGTACGTTCCACGAAACAATGTAATAGAATAGAAGATTACTTCTAGAACAAAACAGAGTCTCCCTGTTAAAAGGCAGGGGGACTCTCTTATAAAAACGAACTTACATTTTTTTGCAAAGAAAGGATGGGATCTCATGATATACGGGAATATTCACTCTGTTGAAACTTGCGGAACAGTAGATGGCCCAGGGATCCGATATATAGTATTTACTCAAGGCTGCTTGTTACGCTGCCAATACTGCCATAATGCTGATACATGGAAAATCGGTACTGGTAATAAAATGACACCGGATGAAATCGTGGCAGAGGCCGTTCAATATAAAGCATTTATGGATGCATCTGGCGGCGGTATTACAGTCAGCGGCGGAGAGCCGCTTTTGCAAATACCGTTTCTGATTGAATTGTTCAAGCAATGCAAGGAAAAAGGCATTCATACAACAATTGATACATCAGGCGGATGCTATGCAAACACACCTGAGTTCCATGCGCAGCTTGAAGAGTTGTTGAAATATACGGACTTGATTCTTCTCGATTTGAAGCATATTGACAGCAAACGCCATATTAAACTCACAGGCAAGCCGAATGAAAACATTCTGGAATTTGCCCGTTATCTCTCTGATAAGAAAATGCCAGTTTGGATCAGACACGTGTTAGTGCCGACCATCAATGATCAGGATGAATATTTGGAGCGTTTAGGTGACTTCATCGGTACACTAGAAAATGTTGAGAAGGTAGAAATTCTGCCTTATCACCAGCTTGGTGTCTACAAATGGGAAACCCTCGGTTATAAATATCCGCTATCTGAGATTAGCTCCCCAAGTGATGAATCTGTCGAACATGCATATCAGATGTTAACAAGAAACTTAAAGAAGCCTGTTACTCAAGGCTGATATCGAGTAAGATAGGGTAGAGGAGATGATTCCTCTACCTTTTTCTGTCAAAAAGGAGGAAAGTTTGATGCTAGTCAAATGGAATGCTGAGGAGAGAAAGCAAATCATCAGTGATATTCAATATTTTTTTCACCAGGAACGTGACGAGGAGATTGGTGAACTAGCTGCAGGAAGCATCCTTGACTTCTTTGCTGAACAAATTGGCGCACACTATTACAACGCCGGAGTCAAGGATGCAGTAAAGCAGGCAGAGGCACATGCAAGCCGATTAGAAGAGGATTTATATGCCCTGCTTAGGCAAGGGAACAAACGATAAAGAGAAAGCCCGTATCAGGACATTAATGTCTTAAGATACGGGCTGTTTATTTTATATTTAGATTCGTTTGGCACCGACGTAGCGTTTCTTCCAATAAGAGTTGCTAAGCTTGTCGACTTTGACTCCTTTTGAAGCAGCGTGAATCATCTTATTATTGCCCATATAGATCGCTACATGGGATACACCCTTGCCGGATGTATTGAAGAAGATGAGGTCGCCCTTTTTCAATTTGGATTTAGAGATTTTTTTGCCTTTTTTGTATAGGGCTGAAGATGTTCGTGGAACAGTCTTGCCGGTAGCTTTCTTGATTGTGTATTTCACAAATCCTGAACAATCAAACCCTCTAGGAGTTATGCCGCCCCATTTATATGGAGTACCGATATATTTCTTTCCAGTAGTAATGATCTTATTGTTGCTCGTCGCTGAAAAGGCAGCGGATGCTTCTGATTGACCCGGTCCAAATGGCACAAGAATAGACGACAAAAGAATCGTTACAGCAATGATAAATTTTTTCACTAGTGACCCCCGGTTTATATATTTGGCAGCTTTGGTAAATCGTACCGCCTTTTCTCTACTTTTCTACTATAACTAAAATACTAGTTTCATGGGTTACAGCCTCATTAGAGTTGTTTGACAAGAATATTACAATAAAACACTACTATCGACATAAATGTTAAAAATAACAAATGAAAATTAGGATGAATTACTCAATTAAAATCCTTTTTACACGTTTTTAGAAGAAAAGATAAATTTACTTATGTGTCAAAAGGTAGAGGGTCGGTAATAGAGAAAAGAAGTTTAGTTATTTCCCAAAAAGATTATTCACTTTTAAATAAATGTCTTTTTACCCATTATGAATACTGATCTATATGGAGAGGGGAAATGTTGTTAAGGAATGAGAGGCAGAGCCGATATTAAGTAAGATAAAAGATTAGTAGAGAACGGGTGAAGAGAATGGATAAGGCATCATTTATTGGTATCGTACTGGCAATCATTTCAGTTGGCGCAGGAATGGTTATGAAGGGAGTGGAAATATCAGTTCTTGTAAATCCGGCTGCTATTTTAATTATATTGATAGGGACAGCCGCCGCTGTGTTTATCGCATTTCCAACAAATGAATTGTTGAAGGTACCGAAGCTAATTAAGATTATTTTTTCGCAGGAAAAGACAATCTCGTATGACGAATTAATATATACATTTTCAGAATGGGCTCAAATTGCCCGTAAGGAAGGCCTTCTTGCATTAGAGAAAATTTCTGAAACGGTGGAGGATACATTCCTGCGTAATGGTCTGAATTTGGCGGGGGAAGGGCAAAGTGCTGAATACATAAGAAATATCCTGTCTGACGAGATTGAGGCAATGGAGGAGCGGCACGCTGTCGGCTCGCAAATATTTACGCAAGCAGGTACTTATGCACCGACATTAGGTGTATTGGGAGCTGTTGTTGGGCTGATTGCTGCATTGGGGAATATGAGTGATACTGAGGTGCTCGGGCATGCCATTAGTGCCGCTTTCGTCGCGACATTGTTAGGGATCTTTACCGGGTACTTATTATGGCACCCGTTCGCCAATAAGCTGAAACGGAAGTCCAGAGAGGAAGCTAGGCGTAAAGAAATGATGATTGAAGGGATTCTCTCTATTCTAGATGGGGAGGCACCACGCACAATTGAACAGAAGCTGTCCTCATATTTACCGGCAGCGGAACGAAAAAAATGGTTGGAAGGCGGGATGAGAGACCATGTCCAGGCGACGAAACAAGAAATCTCATGAGGAGCATATGTCCGAATCCTGGCTTCTGCCCTACAGTGACCTTTTAACCCTGTTGCTTGCTCTATTTATCGTTCTATTTGCCATGAGCTCGGTGGATTCGCAAAAGTTTACGGAGCTCTCCCGCGCCTTTAATATGGCGTTTGAGGGCGGAACAGGTGTGCTTGAGAACAATAGCCCGATGCCTGATGGGATGCTGACGGGCATGGAGGGAGAAGAAGGGACAGAAAAGGAGAAGGAAGAGAAGAAAAAAGAGGTCACTGCTGATGCGGAAATTGAGAAGCTTACTTATATCCAGCAAAGGATGAATGCCTATATTGCGGAGAATCATCTTGCTGAAAAGCTGGAAACCTCACTCACGGATGAGGGGCTGCTTTTGACCATTCGCGATAATGTTCTCTTCGATTCTGGTGTCGCTGAGGTGAGGGAGAGAGATAAATATATTGCAAGGGAGATCGCCTCCTTGCTGGTTATGGATCCTCCACGTAATATCATCATCAGCGGGCATACCGATAATGTACCAATCCGTACGGTTGACTATGAATCCAATTGGGAGCTTAGCGTAATGCGTGCGGTGAATTTCATGAAGCTCTTGCAGGAAAATGAGAAATTGAACCCCGCATGGTTCAGTGCTAAAGGGTTTGGTGAGTATAAACCTGTAGCTGAGAATAAGACTGAGGCTGGAAAGGCAAGAAATAGACGGGTGGAAATCTTGATACTTCCCCGCACATCGCTTGATGATAAGAATTGATTAAGTGAACAGCATGATCCTAGAATTTGGGACGTGCTTTTTTGAATTGTCTAAATATGGTTTATAAACACCTCTACCGGGAACAGATGGAATGAGAAACATTTCATTACAACGGGAGGAATGGATTATGGGTAAAAAAATTGCATGTGTGATGACAGATTTATTCGAGGATGTTGAATACACCGACCCAGCTAAGTCATTCAAAGAGGCTGGACATGAAGTAATTACCATTGGCTTCGAAAAAGGGAAAACCGTTGAAGGAAAACAGGGACAGGAGCAGGTGGCCATTGACAAAGGAATTGATGAAGTCACACCTGATGAGTATGATGCATTATTCATCCCAGGAGGCTTCTCTCCAGACCAACTTCGCGGTGATGAGCGCTTTGTCGCATTCGCCAAAGCATTCATGGATGAGAAAAAGCCTGTCTTTGCCATTTGCCATGGTCCTCAATTGCTTATTACTGCCAAGGCACTTGAAGGCCGTGATGTAACCGGATATAAATCCATTAAAGTAGATTTGGAATATGCAGGTGCGACATACCATGACCAAGAGGTATTCGTATGCGGCAAACAGCTTGTTACAAGCAGGCAGCCGGATGATATTCCTGCTTTTAACCGTGAGTCTTTGGCATTGCTGAATAAATAAAATAAAAGGGGAAGGACTTATTGAAATGTCCTTCCCCTTTCTGCTTATTTCTTTAGATTGCCTAGTTCTTCCACGATGGCTTGCATTTCGCTTGGACTGAAGCGGTCCTTTGCCATGACCATTTCGTAAATGTCGAGCAGGTCCTCATAGGAACTGTCTGTGAAGCTTTCTGGCTTCATGGCAGCTGCATTGATCATTTGTAATTTTCCTTGTATGGATGAAATGATATGCTCAACGTTCTCCGGGCTTTTCTTAGATAAATCCATCAACTGAATCATCCCTCGCTTTTATGATTGATAGCCTTTATTTTTCCATTTATCTATACGGGTGTCAAACAGTTATTTAGCGTATAGTTAAAGAGAGGATCGAATAAGGGAGCTTTCATTCAAAATTGGGAGATTATGTTTACAACCCCTCTGATATAGGTAAATCTATTGTATGAAACAGAAAAATAAAAGGAGTGGAATAGAATGAGAAACAGAAAAAGCAATAAGCTATGGCTCGGTATTTTAGGCGGCGCAGTCGCAGGAATCGCAATCAGCTTGCTTGACCGCAACACGCGTAATTCTGTGATGAACGGAAGCAAAAGTATGGTGACCAATGTGAAATCAGTGGCGAAGAATCCTGATGATCTTGTTGGAAGTTTGAAGGAAATGAGCGGAAAGCTGCGTACAAGCATTGAGCAAATCAGCGAGGATGTTGCCTTCATCTCAAGCAAGGTCGATGAAATGAAGGAAGTGCCGCCGCAAGTAGCGGGTGTCATCAAAGAAACGAAGGAAGTTGTCGTAGATAAGCATACGAATGATGATGATGTGAATGACCAAGCATCCATGAATAAGAATGCCACTTCTACTTCCATCCAATAATCCACTTTAAGGAGGAACTGATGTGGCGAAAGTTGTGACGGATGTCGATCGGTATAAGAAGAAATCCCTTCTAAAACATCTCTACGAAAAGATCAAGGAAGATGAAATCACTGGGCTTGCAGCCCAGTTGGCCTATTACTTTTTATTATCAATCTTTCCAATGTTAATATTCACGATTACGCTTTTGCCGTATTTTCCGATATCAACCGAGGATATTATCAGCATGCTTGATGCGTATGTACCAGATGATTCAGTAGATTTACTTGAGTCAAGTCTTGCGACAATCATGGAATCCCGTAATGGCGGCTTGTTGTCTTTCGGGATCTTGGCAACCATTTGGTCCGCATCGAATGGGATTAATGCCATCATTCGGGCACTGAATCATGCGTATGATGTAGAAGAGAACCGTTCCTTTATCGTTAGCAGGGCACTAGCCCTCGTCCTGACGCTGGCTATGATTTTCGTTGTAGTCGTGTCGCTGCTGCTTCCGATTTTCGGAAGAATGATTCTTGAGGTTGTCTTCGATATCCTGGGATTTGAGCCATCCTATGTATACACGTTACTGCGCTGGACCATTTCAATCGCAGTTACTACCTTTGTCTTCACGATGCTCTATTGGCTTGCTCCAAATATCAAGATATCTCTTAAGTCAGCATGGCCTGGAGCGTTGTTCGCAAGTATTGGATGGGCATTATCCTCGCTGGCCTTCTCTTTCTATGTCAACTCATTTGGCAACTATACATCTACGTATGGAAGTTTAGGCGGATTAATTGTCTTGATGCTCTGGTTCTATCTATCAGGACTGGTCATAATTGTCGGTGGAGAAATAAACGCAGTTTTACGCCATAATCGAGCAAAGAAATAGAGGGGACTTTCCTTTAGGGGAGGTCTTTTTTATTGCGATTTAATGGGACCCTTAGTTTACTCGCTGAATGAAAATGGTGTAATCAGAGGAGCTATTATGGATTTAAGAAGAAAAGTACGAGAAATCATGCAAACAGCCTTTCGGTAATTTCAAGATGAAATTTTTTAGGTGTTCTACAATGAAGGGTGATTTTTAAGGTATGGACGAAAAACAAAGTGTAAGGGCGAGAGTTACAGTGTAAGGGCGAAAAATCCGGCATATGGGCGATAACAACAGCGGTATGTCGCTAACTTCAAAGGGGAGCGGAAACCTCGTCTCCCCAGCAGCACCTTCTCCCAGCAAAAAAAGCCCGCTCCCGAAGAGGAGCGGACTCAATTATACTTATTTCTTAAGATTTAAGCAGGCGCAATCCGTTCAAAATGACGAGGATTGTACTTCCTTCATGTCCGATGACACCGAATGGTAGGTCGAGGACTTGGAAGAAGTTTGAGCAGATGAGCACCATGATAACGGTGATGGAGAAGATGACATTTTGGCGAATGATCCGGTTCATTCTCTTCGATAGTTTAATAGCTTCTGAAATCTTTGGTAAATCATTCTTCATCAAGACGATATCAGCTGTTTCAAGCGCTACATCTGTACCTTCTCCCATGGCGATTCCAATGGATGCACTTGCGAGAGCAGGAGCATCATTAATACCGTCACCAACCATGGCGACTGTTGTGTATTCCTCACGGAGTTTCTTGATTTCCTCCACTTTGCGCTCTGGAAGGCATTCTGCCACATAACCGGCTAAATGGCTTTCTTTGGCGATAGCATGAGCTGTTCTTTCGTTATCACCAGTCAGCATGCATGTGTAGACACCCTGGCTCTTCAAGGCTTCTAACGCACCTCTTGTTTCGCTGCGGACAACATCCTTCAGGGCGATGATTCCAGCTATGCCGTGTTCGTCCTGGACGAATGATAAAGTTTTTCCGTCTGCAGCCAATACATCGGCAATCCCGTCTTTAAATGTATTAGCTGCTTCGCGGCCGACAAAATCCTTTTTGCCAATTTTGTAATGGCGGCCTTCTACAGTTCCGGCTACACCAAATCCGGATACCTCTTCAGAGTCAACACGCGGAAGAGATTCTTGATAGGCTTCCTTCACATAGTTGACGATGGATTGGGCAAGCGGGTGATTCGAATTCTGTTCAATAGATGCCACACTTAGCATGAACGCCTTTTGGTCAATATCGTCCCGTGTAATGATATCAGTGACCACAGGCTTTCCTTGTGTAAGGGTACCTGTTTTATCAAAGGCAATGGCTTTGACATTGCCAAGCTGCTCGAGATGGACCCCTCCTTTAAAGAGGATTCCGTTTTTCGCCCCGTTTGAGATAGCAGCCAATGTTGCTGGCATAATAGAGGCGACAAGTGCACATGGAGATGCGACAACTAAAAGCACCATAGCTCTATAGAACGTTTCTGTCCAAGACCAGCCTAGCACGTAATGCGGCAGGAACATCATAACGGCGACGACAACAAGAACGGTTTTCACATACGTATCCTCAAAGCGCTCAATGAATAATTGGGATGGTGATTTTTCACTTTGAGCATTTTGGACGAGCGTGATGATTTTTTGGAACAGGGTTTCGCTATTTGGCTTTGTTACTTCGACTCTAATGGTGCCGGTTGCATTCACTGTGCCGGCGAATACCTCGTAGCCGGGCTTTTTGCTAACAGGGATTGATTCCCCTGTAATGGCAGCCTCGTCAATGGCCGTTTCACCGACTTTAATAATCCCGTCAGATGGTACCCTCTCACCTGGTTTGATCAGGATTAAATCGCCGACCTTTAATTCACTGACAGCGACGATTTCTTCTTTATCACCGACAATTCTTAATGCCTCCTCTGGCTGCAAATTCATCAAGGAGGAGATTTCTTTATGGCTCTTATTCATGGTATAAGTCTCAAGGGCTCCGCTTAAGGAGAAGATGAAGATTAAAACGGCACCTTCTGTCCAGTAGCCAATCATGGCTGAACCGACAGCGGCCAGAATCATCAGGAGCTCAACGTTAAGCTTCTTCTCCTCAATAGTTTGGGTAATGCCTTCCTTCGCTTTTGCGTAGCCGCCAATTACATAGGCAAGTATATACGTAATCGCTGAAGCGGTGGCTAAGTCTTGGTTGGATAAAAACCAACCAAGTAAGATAAGCAAGCCGCTTACCCCAGCTGCGAGTAGTTCCCATAAGGAGCTGAATTTCTCAGAGAAGTTCTTCCATTTATTCGGCTTTTGTGGTGTAGTTTGTGAGCTGCTGCTGTTAATAACAGTATCCATCTTTTTTTCCTCCTTTTGGCCTAATTGAGAATGCTAATCATCTAATTAAGAAAATTTCATTTTAATTGAGAATAATATTCATCATCATTAGGGATATAAAACAGCATTTGCTGCCGCTTTTTACAGCGACAGCAAAGGGTTTGCTTTCTTATTTATAATTATTATTATTTACTTCTCTTTATAATTATTATAACATACCCGCTATCGGTTGTTAAGTGGTATTATTTATATGGTTATTTAATTTACTGGAGGAACTTAGAGTGAGTGCAAAGAAATTTTTTACATATCCGGCAGGTGTACTGGCATCTGCTATGGGAGCGACCTTTTTGTGGGGGAGCGCCATTCCGGTCGTTAAGAAGAGCTATGAGCATTTTGGTATTGCCTCCGGAGAGTTTGGGAAGCAAATGCTGTTTGCTGGCTATCGATTCTTCTTGGCTGGGTTATTATTATGGTTCATCTTTTATCTTTGGAAGGGGATTGCGCTTCCGAAGAGAAAGGATGTTTTTCCACTTATAAAGGTGGGGTTGTTTCAGACATTTCTGCAATATGTGTTCTTTTATATTGGACTTAGTCTCTCCACAGGAGTACAAGGGTCTATTATTGCTGGGACAACGACATTCTTTCAAATCATTTTCGCTCACTTCATTTATGTAGATGATAAACTGAGCATGAGAAAAATCGCCGGCATGATTATTGGGTTTGCGGGTGTTGTGCTTGCCAATACGAATGGCGGTCATGTGGATATTCATTTCAGTACAGGGGAATGGCTGTTGATTGCCGCGATGATGGCAAGTGCTTTTGGAAATATTCAGGCTAAGCAAGCGAGCAGGGAAATACCAGTTGGTGTGCTGACATCGTGGCAAATGATGATGGGCGGGGCTGCCCTTGCTGTAATTGGGGTTAGCTTAGAAGGGCCGATTCCCTTCTATTTTGATTGGATATCTGCTTTGCTGCTCTTGTATTTATCCTTTGTGTCAGCAACGGGATTCTTCATTTGGAATAATGTGATGAAGTACAATCCGGTCGGCAAGGTTTCAATGTACTTATTCCTTGTGCCGGTATTCGGTGTTCTTCTATCTACTATCTTATTAAATGAAACCTTGCAGGCAATGGTGTTAGTCTCCTTATGTTTAGTGGCGGCAGGCATCATTATCGTTAACCGAGAAAAACAGGCTTAAGGCACCAGTTTGCTTTCGTTTTCTGGGGATAGAAAAAGGTATGCACCTCATATAGAGGAGTGCATACCTTTTTTTGTGTCTTCATACTTTGGTTTAAACAGACTGACTGCAGTTAATATTATAATCAGCATAGCACCGAGCACGAGAAGGAAGTTGCCGCCAGGCATGAATTGAATCGCCAGCCCGCCGAAAAAGGGGCCAGCAATGCTTCCGATACTGAAGACAACGCCGAATATAATGTTACCTGCTGGAAGCAGCTGGGGCGGCAGGAGGTCAGTCATATAGCTCATGCCAAGTGAAAAGGTAGATCCGACGAACATACCGGCGATGAAGATGGCCGCAAATAAACCAATTGCCGTCTGCTCAATAAACCCTGCTGTAAGGAACGTGGCTGATCCTCCAAGCAGAATCAGCACTAGTACACGCTTTCTCCCGATTGTATCGCTTAACATCCCAAGCGGAATTTGAGAGACAAGGCTGCCGATGGCAAAGGCAGGCAGGATAAAGGATACTTGCTGAATATCTAAATCAAGCCTTAAAGCATAAACCGGGAAGTTCCCATTTAATGAGGCTTCAAGAAACCCATAGCCAAATGGCGGAAGGAAAGCTACCCATGCGTATTTCGCTACTTTTTTGAAACGGCGGAGCGTGCCAAGGAAATTGGCGCTTTCCATGTCCTCCTCCGGATGCTCGTTCTTAAGCAGGAAAACCGTCAGCCATGCAAGCAGGCTGATGATGGAGGCAGCCATGAAGGGTAGTGAGCGATTGATTTCAATCAGATTGGTTAACATAGGCCCTGCGGCAAAACCGAGGCTGAAGGAAAGTCCGTAAACGGCCAGGTTCCGTCCCCTTTTGTGCATAGGCGTGAAGGCTGTAATCCACGTCTGGGTAGTGAAGTGAAGGGTGTGATCCCCGATTCCAATGATCATTCGCAGAAGGAACCAAAACCAGAAGGAATCCAGGAATGGAAACAAGAGAAACGCACACACTACCGTCATGCCGCCAAACATGATAAGCGGTTTGTAACCAAATTTTCGTAATGGGATCTCCATAAACGGGGAGATTAATAATATGCCTAGGTAGAGACCTGTCGCATTTAAACCATTCATTGAGGAACTAATCCCATCCTGTTCAAAAATGATGGATATAAGCGGAAGCAGCATGCCTTGCGAGAAACCTGATACTCCGACAAGGATGATGAGCGACCAAAACCGTATTCTTTCATATTGTGTATTCATTCTTTTATGCTCCTCGTTCTGTCTGAAATAAATGTTAAGTTTCTTTATGTATTTTGGCAATAGTAATAGTAGCAATTATCAAAAATATTTTTCTTGCTGTAAAGGAGATTGTAATGGGACAAAAAATCTTTTTCATTCTAATTATTATTGGATTGCCGCTTTCAATAGCGGGTTCATTGCTTGGATGGCCAAGCCTGTTGATGTTCGCCGTCTATTGTTTGACGATTATCGCACTTGCGAGTTTCATGGGGAGAGCGACGGAAAGCTTAGCCATTATTGCCGGGCCAAGGATTGGCGGTCTGTTAAATGCGACATTCGGAAATGCGGTTGAGCTGATCATCTCCATCTTCTCCTTAAAAGCGGGACTTATTGGAATCGTACTTGCTTCATTGACAGGGAGTGTCATAGGCAATTTACTACTAGTAACGGGGGCTTCCTTTTTCCTCGGAGGGTTGAAATTTAAACGGCAGAAATTCAATGTGTTTGATGCCCGCCATAATGCAGGGCTAATGACATTTGGTGTTTTGGTTGCCTTCATTATACCTGAGGTGTTTGCTGGAGAGATTGATGCTGACAAACAAATGGTGCTGAGTGCAGGGATTTCGATTATCCTTATTCTTCTCTATATCGCGGCCCTGTACTTCAAGCTCGTCACTCACCGCGGGGTTTATAGCCGTCAAGATGAGGGACAGGCCCTTATAGAGGAAGAGGAGGAGCCGGAGTGGGGAAAGAGAAGGGCAATTATCGTCCTAGCTCTTGCTACACTTGCTGTTGCTTATGTATCGGAGAATTTGGTCCATACATTTGAGGTTGTCGGCGAACAGCTTGGATGGACAGAGCTGTTCATTGGGGTTATTATTGTCGCAATTGTCGGGAATGCGGCTGAGCATGCATCCGCTGTTATCTTTGCGTTCAAAAATAAAATGGACATAGCAGTCGAAATTGCCGTTGGCTCGACGCTTCAGGTGGCTATGTTTGTCGCGCCGGTGCTCGTGCTGGTTTCCTTCCTGTTCGAGGAGCAGATGCCGCTTGTCTTCACGCTGCCGGAGCTAGTAGCTATGGCCCTGTCTGTGCTCTTAATGATTGTTATCACCAATGATGGAGAGTCAAACTGGTTTGAAGGGCTTACCCTGATTGCGGCATATGTGCTGATGGGGCTCGGATTTTATTTAATATAGGAATGTGAAAAAGGACCCTGAATGCGCTATATGCGTGTTCAGGGTCCTTTATAAGTGTTCCTGTACGTTCATAATAAAAGCCAAATGCCATTCAACAAATAGGATAGTCTACTCGAGTTACCTGGCTATTGGTCACCGCCTTTTCATGGATAGTGGTCCGCGGCATTTTGCAAACTGACGAAATCGATAACGTGCTTTTGCTTCGTGAGGATTGTTTCGATAAGCATTCCTCCCAGTGGTTTTTGCTGGTTAGTGATTTCGCCTCCTTTGCTGTTGGTTAGGACTATAATAACATGCATGCAGACTTTTGTAAATATTCTGAAATTTACAAAATTGTTACAAGTGAACCATGGTCGCTTTATTTTTGTGACAATAATATGGAAAAATAAATCAGCTTATTAACTGCATAGATTTCTGCTTGCTGACAGAAAATAACGGCACAAAATTCTTTTAGGCAGACTTTATGAAGGGCAGATCAGAGCGTTCTTTGATAAAGTCTTTTGTTCTCAATGAAAGGAGTTCCATGCATGAAGAAGAGTGCATTTATTTTATTGTCCGCGATGATGCTTTTTCTCGTTCCTGCTGAACATTTTGCTGCTCCTCCCGTTAAGCTTGAACAAAAAAGCACGGAAGCAAAATACAAGATTCCTGATTCTGTTTTATCAATCAATAAAGAGAATACGTACCCGAATGTCAGCCAGGATATTCCAACACTTGAGCCGAGTGAGCTTTCGAAGCAATTGCTTGATTCCAGCAATGTCAAAATTGAGAACCCTGAGCTGATTCATATGCTGAATGAAACAAATATCGGGACAAATCCAGTCGCATTTTGGTATAGAGCAACAATCTATTTAGGGAAATGGGCACTCAATTATGAGTCAATGGAAACTTCGCCAAACTGGGAATACCAGAAGGTTAATACGAACTTCTATGACAATCGCGGCGGCAATGCTAATTTTCAAATTCACTATGTACAAGAGACACAGAAGGTTGTTAAAGGCGGCTTAACAGCAAAGATTCCATCGAGTGGTGATGTTCAGAAAATGATGCTGATGAGGGCTTCCGCAAATTCTAAGCTTCCTCTTGCTTTTGAGACAGTCGTTGGTGCAGGTACGAAGAAGGACCGTATTTATAATATACCGCCAAAACGGCTTGGTTATTTATATACGTATGCTCCTGCCATTAATGAAAAGGGAAAGGTGACATATGGTGAGGTATATCTTGTCCTTAAGGGCAGCAAGCGGGAGATTATTGTGAAGAATGTGACCTCGCAAGGAATAGGAGCATGGATTCCTATCCAAGATCATGCCTCATTTGAATTCAAGGCCGCTGTGCGTCCAAGCTGATGATTGTTACGGCTTCAAAGAAAACAGGCTGGTTGAAGCCTGTTTTTCTGTTGCAGACAGGCGAATTATCGTTTACGATAGGAGTTATCCCGGATAGGAGACTTCCGCCTAAAAAGAAATCATCTGTCCGAAAGCGTCCGATTGATTTAACTAACAATCAGCGAGGATAAAAATCCCCGTTAAATGGAAGGTTCATCTTATGTGAAAGGAGTCGGATTACGCGTGACAACACCGATTTATAATAGAGAAGATCAAGTGAGATATTTAAAGGACCGCCTCGAATTGTTTATTGAGGTATTAAACCAAATGGAGCCTGAGACAACTGACGTGGAAGATATTGACCGTTTAATTGAGATGGTTGATTCTATTGAGGAGAAATTCCAAAGCTTTAAAAACCGTCCGGATGCAGAGCCTGAAGCCTAAGTGCTTTAGGCTTTTTTTATTGTATAATTCCTGTCCTTCAGCAAAAAATATACAGACTAACTTTTTACGATTAGGAGGGACATCGGTGAAAAAGACCATCATTACATGCTTGTCAGTCTTAATGATGTTTGGGCTATGTCTCGGCACCGCGCAGGCTGTCTCAAATGTCCGCTATGATTGGGGATTTAATAAAGGTAAGAACGAGGAGCCGGCAGATGCTGGGCCGAAATACAATGCCATCGTGGAGAAATACGGGGCGATTTATAAGGTTGAAACAACAAAGAAGGAGATCTATCTTACCTTTGATAACGGCTATGAGAATGGGTATACCGAGAAGGTATTGGATGTATTGAAGGAACATAAGGTACCGGCGGCCTTCTTTGTTACAGGGCACTATTTAAAAACAGCTGAGCCGCTTGTGAAGCGGATGGTGAAGGAAGGGCATATTATCGGGAACCATTCCTGGAATCATCCTGACTTCACTCATGTTTCAGATGATAAATTAAAAGAAGAGCTCGATACCGTTAAGCAGAAAACAGCGGAATTGACCGGGCAAAAGGAAATGAAGTATATGCGTCCGCCTCGCGGAATTTTTAGCGAGAGGACTCTCCAGCTATGCAATGACCTAGGATATAAGCATATACTTTGGTCAGTTGCCTTTCTTGATTGGGATGTGAACCGTCAGCAGGGATGGAAATATTCCTATGATAACATCATGGCGCAAGTACACCCTGGGGCGATTATCTTGCTTCACTCTGTATCGCGTGACAATGCCGAGGCACTGGGCAAAGCCATTACCGATTTGAAAAAGCGCGGATACACCTTTAAGAGTCTGGATGAACTGCCTGCTATAAAAGCACCTGAGAAAAAAGAGCCGAATGATTTGAAGAGCTAGAGAGAATGCAGCTAAATCCTTAACGAAGTGAAAGGGTTTAGCTGCTTTTTTTTTGTGAAGGTTAAAGGAATGTACCGCGAATTTCCTGTTATGGAATAAAAATATTCAATAAAGGGTTTTCATACTTCGTTACAATAGAATATATAGACTAAAATAGATGGAGCGGTGTTCACAGCAAAGCTGTTATATGTGGAGTGAATACTCAATAAATGTTTCAATGGATTATTAATAGACTAGAAGAATGAGGAGAGTCACGCAGATGAAACCAATCAAAACAGCTATTATTGGATACGGGCTATCAGGTTCTAAATTCCATGCCCCGTTTATTCAAGATATGAAGGAATTTGAGTTATCCGCAATTGTTGTTCGTAATCCAGAGAAGATTCATGCTGGTGTACAGGATATCCCTGTATATGAATCGATTGAAAAGGTGCTTGAGGAAAAGCCGGAAATTGAATTAGTCATCATCTCAACTCCGACACCAACTCACTATTCTATAGCGAAAACAGCGATTCAAGCTGGTAAGCATTTAATCGTCGAAAAGCCATTTGTGGTAACGATTGAAGAAGGTGAAGAACTGATTGCCTTGGCGAAAGAGCATAACACGGTCTTAAGTGTTTACCAAAACCGCCGCTGGGACGGTGATTATCTGACAGTGAAGGATTTGATTGACTCTGGAAGATTAGGGAATGTACATACGATTGAAATGAACTGGGACCGCTACCGCAAGGAAGTGCGCGACCGATGGAAGGAAAACGATATCCCGGGAAGCGGTGTATTTTATGATATCGCTCCGCATATGCTTGACCAAGCCTTGTGTTTGTGGGGAGAGCCATCTGCGATTTATGGGAATTTGCAAAAGCAGCGAGAAGGAGCGAAGGCAACCGATTACTTCCATGTTGTCCTTGAATATGAGAAGGGAAGTATTCTCATTCGCGGGGGCACATTGGTTGCGGCTCAAACACCGCGATTTGCTATTCATGGATCTGAAGGCTCCTATATTGTTTGCGGTCATGATCCTCAAGAGGCGCAGCTGCAAGCGGGTATCATGCCAAATGACGAAGAGTATGGCAAGCGGGATGAAAACCGCGTCAGTCTTTTGGTGAAACCGGATGGAACGAAAGAAAGAATCGAGGTCGCTATTGGTCATTATGCAGACTATTTCAAACAAGTCGCAGACGCCATCCGCGAAGGAAGTGAAGTCCCAGTAACAGGTGAAGAGGGCTTAGCGGTTATTCGTTTAATTGAAGCCGGCATTGAGAGTGCGAAAGAGAAGAAGATTGTGATTAATTAAGTATAAATACATGAACCATAGGAGGCAGAGGAAGTTCTGTCTCCTATGGTTTTTTTGTTGGATTTAGGTCGAAAGGCATCTAGATAAATGCTAAGCACAGGAAGAGCAGGGTGCCCTCGAAGTAGAGGGTTCTGGCTGAATCCGAAGGACTTAATAGAAGGCTGTTTTCGTATGGATTGTTGCTAATGAGCCATAAAAAAAGAGACAGCTTGTTTGCTGTCTCCGTTGTTTAACGAAAGCCCCCGTTTGTTTAAGTACGTTCTTTCACATACTTAACCACACAGTTCAGCTAAATAAAAATTTTAATTTTCACTTTTTATTTTATTCTATACCAGGTATAGAAATAGTAGCCACTTCCCCATTAATTGTGCCACTAAATACATAAATAGGTTGATAAAATCCTTTAGAATCCAGCTCATACGCTTGCTTTACTTGTTGAATTTGCAGTTTCTTAATATTTTTATCAGTCTTAAACTTGCCATCTAATATTTCGTTATAAGCTTGTTGTTCACTTTTTAACTTAATTTCTCTTACCTTTTCATACGTGATTAAGTTATTTACAACACTTTTTATCGTTTTATCTTGATAATAATCCACATTCAATGTCCCATCAATTAACTGGCCGTCTGTTTCGAATTGATTGACCCTCCATTCATACTGCCCTACATCCACTTTTTCAAATTGTGAAGTTTCAGGAATGGTAATCCCCATTTCTTGAAGAGATAATGTTAATGTTTGTTCATCTGTGTCAGCAGGTTCAACATCAAAACTTGAAAAATCGGTAAGTTCATAGGACCCATCTAAAAAGTGAAGCCATATAAAATACGAGGGATCCCCGTGATAGCGATAATTCGCTTCATTTTGATAATCAATAATTTCTATTGAAGATGTATCAACCTTGAGTTTCCCAAATATTTCATATGCCTTTTGCTGCGCTTCGTCCTTCGTTAAACTTGGTGCCTTGTAAACAGTTGCTACAGGGTGTTCGTCATTGAATGTTAGCGTCGTTGATACCCTCGCATCTTCCATATTCACCTTAACAGCAGGGATGATGGCTAAATTTCCAAACTCTTTTTGCTCATAATATATAAACATTCCTAGTGATAATACAATGACAAATAGCAATGGCATTAATGATAACACACGTAATGCCCATCGTTTCACTATGAAAGCCTTCACTAAACCAAAGCCAATCAATGCACCTAATATATTATTAAATAAATCATCTAATTCAAAAATGCCAACACCTGTTATGTATTGTGCGGCTTCAATGAATCCAGTGAATAACACCGCAGCAAGTAACGTCCAACCTATTGCAAAAAAGCGTTTAGATAATAGCGGCAGGAGAAAGCCAAGTGGCACAAACATCGCAATATTAAAATAAATATATTGCCAATCACGTACACTAAAATAATACCAAGCTTCCCGATATGAGCTAAATAGTGCTAAATTGACATTCCCTTCATAATTTGCTCCTCGATTCAGTAGCGTTAGCGCACATACTGAGACGATATATAAAATAAACAAAGAAGAAACAACTACTTGTTTACCTTTCAATCGCTTATCGCCAGCAAACTTTTTTAAAAAAATAAATCGATACCCTATAAAGAAAACTAAACAAATAATAATTGTTGCACTTAGTGCAAACACAAAATTGCGTTGTAACATCAGAATTATTTCTTCTAATCTCAAGTCTGCTCCCCCTATGGCGATTTAAGAATCACTTATTATTTTAACAGAATTATATAATACAATTTCCATTTTTTTAAAATTTTTATTTCAATAAAAATTACACTCAAACCGTTATTTGGAAACTTTTCTTAAAAGAATGTTATTCAACAATATGGCCCGATTGTTGAACATAAGTTGAACATCGATTTGCAACTAAACGTAGCAATAGGTAAGCGTTTGAAGTTATCTCCGGCTTTTCCCCTGCTCCACACGGAACGTGCCAGTTTCCAAGCATTCCGCGTTCCATCTGGCGATGGTTTTGATTATAAGTTTCAAGTTACTCTTATTGATTTGGATTATATGATAGGTTCTAACTCGCACTTTTCCCGATATTTATTGATTTTCTCTAATATCGGTGGCGTGATATCCAAACTTTTTATGAGTATATTCATCTTAGTTGTATCTGTCATATGGATTAGTTTGTGTACATCTTTGTAGAGAATGCGTAAGTTATTGAACTTGTCATTTCCGCCGAGATGTACTGGCACGTAGTGATGACAGTGTACATCCCGTGCTTGTAGAAATTGTCCTGTAATTTCACATTTTCCTTGTTTCATACTATATCGACTGATTCGATTGTCCATATATTCGACACTTCGTGTCGGGATATTTGACTCCATTAGCAAGGCAATTTCTTGCTTGATATTCTTATGCAAATTCTTATGAATTAGCGCTCGGCCTTCAACTGTGAATAGTGTCAGACTTTGTGTGAAACAAATAGTGTTCTTTGTCTGAACATTCGCAAGAGGGAAGAGATGAATACCAGCAATTTCAAATGTCTTGAACCTCAAACTGTATAACTTCTTATAGGTTGGCGGCGGATTCGCTGGATGGGCGTATTTCCCGACTGGTTTAAGACGATTGTACATAGATGCACCTATATCATAAGCAAGACGTGAGAAGGCTAAGTTGACATGTGTAGCTCGATTAAAGTAATTATGCAGCCCTAAGACAAAGCTATTAAATCGCAAAGCATTTTGAGTCGTTGGTGAGGCTCGAAGTGCCTCAATTCGTTTCCTCGCTTCATCTTTTATTTTCTGTATCTTTTCGGCTTTCACAAAAGTATGGGCCACACGTTTTTCACCTTTGCGAATGGCACGTATCGTAAATCCAAGAAAGGCTGATTCATGTTTCCGCAGATTAATTACTTTTGATTTTTCCGGTGAAATGTCAAGTTTTAAACGCTCTTTCAGAAAAAGCTTAACGGCATGATACCATTTTTCGGCTGTCTTCCAGTCCCGACATAAGATTTTAAAGTCGTCGGCATAGCGAACTATATAACCTTCTTTTAACTTTGTGTGAATCTTTGCATAGCGTTCACCTTCGCGTGTCGTATATGGCTTATCAAGAGGGAAGAGTTCCCACTGATTCGCTATCCATTGATCTAATTCATTCAAAACCACATTAGATAATAACGGGGATAGTAGTCCACCTTGCGGTGAACCCTTTTCCG